>JAFZSR010000096.1 GCA_017619275.1 Prevotella sp.
AGCCTGGTTACATCTCCATGAAGAGGGGCCTGGACAGGTTCAACCAACACCTGGAAATCATCACCTTCGCAAGGGGCAGAGATGTGTATAAAGAGTAGTCCCTTCAAGGGGAGGGGTTTGGGGTGGGGTCTCTAAAAACCTGCGAATGAAGAATATACAGACCCCACCCCTGCCCCTCCCCTTGAGGGGAGGGGAGTGGCTGCGCCTTGTTGTGTTAAAGACAACTTAGACAACAAAAAACACTCGGCTAAGCGCAAATCCGCCCGAGCAAACACACCAAGAATGGGTTGAAAAGTTGAGGAGAGAAGGAGTGAAATATTGGCGCAAAAGCCCCACTCCTTCCCCCCTCTAAAAAAGTCAACGACTTTTTTCAAAAAGTGAACGACTTTTTGAAATTTGGTAACGATTTTTTTTCGGCTGTCGCCACTTAGTATTTCGAGGCCTCCACGCCCTGACCTTTCCGGGGGGTATTACAGCGCTTCGAGCATGCGCTTCAGCACCACGGAGCAGCTAATCTCGCGGTTGGCGGCTTCGGGGATGACGAGACTGTTGGGGCTTTCAATCACGTCGTCGGTGACGATGAGATTGCGGCGCACAGGCAGACAGTGCATGAACTTGCCGTTGTTGGTCCACGACATGTGCTCGGTGTCAACCGTCCATGAGCGGTCCTGGCAAGTTATCTTGCCGTAGTCGGCAGGATTCGGCACGCCGGGGTTGCTCCAGTTCTTGGCGTAGATGAAATCGGCGCCCTCGAAAGCCTTCCGCTGGTCGTATTCTACGCGTGCCCCCTTTACAAACTGTGGATCCAGCTCGTAGCCTTCGGGGTGTGTGACGACCAGGTCTATATCTGGGTCGGCCAGCATCCATTGTGCAAAGCTGTTAGGCACGGCTTGCGGCAGTGCACGGCAGTGGGGTGCCCAGGTGAGGACGACACGGAGCTTCCTTTGGGGGGGAGCGAGGGGGGCTTCCTTAATGGTAATCAAATCGGCAAAGGCCTGCAGGGGGTGCACGGTGGCCGTCTCCATGGCGAAGACGGGGCGACCGCTGTACTTGATGAACTGGTGGAGCACCGTCTCGGCATAGTCGTATTCACGGTCGGTGAGTCCGGCAAAGCTGCGCACACCGATGATGTCGCAATAGCAGCCCATCACGGGGATGGCCTCCAACAGATGCTCGCTCTTGTCGCCATCCATGATGACGCCGCGCTCCGTCTCCAGCTTCCAGGCACCGGCGTTCACGTCGAGCACGATGACGTTCATGCCCAAGTTCATGGCCGCCTTCTGCGTGGAGAGGCGTGTGCGCAGTGAGTTGTTGAAGAAGATCATCAACAGCGTCTTGTTGCGCCCTAAGTGTTGATACTTGAAGCGGTCGCGCTTCAATTCCATCGCTTCGGCCATCGCCTTATCCAGCGGGCCGATGTCTTGTACGTTGATAAATGTTCTCATGTTGTTTTCAATGTTTTCTAACTTCTCACTTGTCCTTCGCCCTCAATGAGCCACTTGTAGGTGGTGATTTCCTCCAAGGCCATGGGTCCGCGTGGCCCCAGCTTCTGGGTGGAGATGCCAATCTCTGCACCGAGGCCAAACTGTGCGCCATCGGTGAACGAGGTGGGGGCGTTCCAGTAGACGCATGCGGCATCCACCTGCTGCTGGAATTGGCGGGCGGTCGAGGCATTGCGGGTGACGATAGCCTCGCTGTGGCCAGAGCCGTAGCGGTCAATGTGCGCCAAGGCTTCGTCGAGGCTGCCCACGGTCTTCACCGCCAGCTTGTAGTCCATGAACTCCGTGCCGTAGCTCTCGGCAGTGGCATGCTGCAGATAGGGGTAATGGCCTTCGAGGGCAGCGTAGGCAGGGTCGTCGGCATAGATGATGACGTGCTTCTCGGCCAAGGGATTGACTAGTTCTTCTAGTTCCACTAGTCTATCTAGATGAACTAGTAGGCAGTCGAGCGCGTTGCACACGCTGACGCGGCGGGTCTTGGCGTTGAGGACAATCTTTTTCCCCATCTCCAAGTCGCCATCGACATCGAAATAGGTGTTCACCACGCCGGCGCCGGTCTCTATGACAGGCACTCGGGCATTGTCGCGCACGAAGTCGATGAGCTTCCTGCCTCCACGGGGGATGCACAGGTCGATATAGCCCACTGCGCCCAGCATCTCGGCAGTGGCCTCGTGGGTGGCGGGCAGTAGTGCCACGGCATCCACGGGCACGCCGTGCTGCTGCAGCACCTCGTGGATGAGTGCCACCTCCTCGCGGTTCGAGCAGTCGGCATCGCGGCCTCCCTTCAGCACACAGGCGTTGCCGCTCTTGAAGCAAAGCGCAAAGACATCGAAGGTGACGTTGGGGCGGGCCTCGTAGATGATGCCGATGACGCCGAAGGGCACGCTGACGCGTCGCAACCGCAATCCGTTGGGCAGTGTTGTCTGCTTGCTCAGGTGTCCTAAGGGTGTGGGCAGCGAGGCTACGTGGCGCATGTCGGCAGCGATGCCCTCCAGGCGTTGCTCGCTGAGCAGGAGCCGGTCGTAGAGCGGGTTTTCACGCTCCATCTTTGCCAAGTCCTTGGCGTTAGCTGCCAGAATGCGCTCCTTGTTATTGATGATGGTGTCGGCAACAGCCAGCAGCACCTCGCTGCGCTGCTGGTCGCTGAGCAGGGCCAGCGCGCGGCTGGCATCCTTCACTCGCTGGAAAGTGTCAATCATTTGCATGGTCTATATGAATTGCTTGCGTTGTTCATTGCATCACGCCGAAGAGGTTGTGCTGCTCGAAAAGTTCCTGCACGGCCTGCTCCACGGGGGTGCGCCTCACTATCTCGTCTTGCTGCCAGAAGCCGGATTCATAGCCCCGCTTCGCTATGCTATGGTGCAGCTTGCTGCCAAAGTCGAGGCTCTTCGCCTTGCTGCGCTTGGTTTTCGTTTGCGCCGTGGCGTCGGAACCGATGTTGAACAGCAGCGAGCGCGTGGAGATGGTCTCGCCGTTCGATTCGTGCGATTCGTCGATATACACCGATTGCACCTCGGTAAACCCGCGCTCCTCGGTCATGTCGACGACAAAGCTGAAGCTTACTTTCGACGTGGTCTGTTCTGTCCGCCGCCGCGTTCCTCCCTCCGTTTGCACGGGAATCTTCGTCTCCGTGAGGATATTCAGCCCCTCGCCCTCAAAGCGCAGGATGTGGAGCGTCTCCTCGTCGACGTAGAGCGTGCCCCCTATCATGGCATAGCGCTTCAGCTTTTCGGGCAGGGGTTCGAAGGTGATGGCGATGAGACGGTGGCCGTCGTCGTCGGTGGTCGACTTGTAGCTGATATCGTAGAATTTATTGTAATCTTTGAAAAGCGGTACCACGTCGTCGGTCAGTTCGGGCACGTTGTAAGTGGCCGCCATGGCAATCTGTGAGAAGGTGAAGAAGTTGCCGAAGTAGGTGTACTGGTGGGTGCTGTCGCTGCGCAGTCCGGCATAGCGTCCGTTCACCAGCTTCAGATTGTTGAGCCACACGGCACAGCCTCCGGTGATGAACGCCTCGGCAAACTCGTAGCATTGTGCCCCGCAGAAAGCTGTCTGACGGTAGAAATACTGGCTCTGCTCGCGCCGATGGTCGCGCTGCATGCGCAGCGTGGCCCTGCGCAGACGGTCGATGATGGAGCCCATGGGGAGCACCACGACCTCGTCGAGCAGCATCTCGCGGGGCTCCAGCTTGACGACGGCGGGCATTAGCCTGGTCTCTACCGTGGCCGACTTGTAGCCCACATGGGTGATGTGCACCGCATCGGTGGGCCGACAGTGCAGGGCGAAGGTGCCCATGGCGTTGGCGATGGTTGCTCGCTGGCCGCCTACGCTGACGGTGGCGAAGGGCAGACGCCGCCCCGTGGCGGCATCGACCACCGTGGCCTCGCACATAGTGGCTTCGGTCTGTGCCGTGGCAACCACCAACGGCAGCCACATCATCAGCAGTATCAGCAGCCGTCTCATTCAACCATTATTCGGAAAAAGGCACAAACTCGGTGTGGGGCGTCGTCGCGGGTTGCTCGATGAGATGGACGAGGATGTTGTCGCGCTCGCCATTGGCGATAATCACGCGGATACCGGCCTGTTGCACCTTCGTGGCGGTGGTGTACTTCGAGTGCATGCCGCCACGGCCAAAGGCGCTCTTCTCCTCTTTAATATATTGTGAGAGGTCGCGACCCAGCTCCACCTTCGGGATGATGTGCGAGGTGGGCGCGTCGGGGTGGCCGTCGTAGATGCCGTCGATGTTGGAGAGCAGGATGAGCGTCGAAGCCCCCATCATCTGGGCGATGAGGCCGCTCAACTCGTCGTTGTCAGTGAACATCAGCTCGGTGACGCTCACGGTGTCGTTTTCGTTCACGATGGGCAGCACGCCGTTCTCGAGCATCACGGCCATGCAGGCACGCTGGTTACGGTATTGCTCGCCCGGCTCGAAGTTCTCTTTCATTGTGAGCACCTGTCCCACGTGGATGCCGTATTCGCGGAAGAGGTCGTAGTAGAGGCCCACCAGCTTCACCTGTCCCACGGCACTGAAGAGCTGTCGCTGCTCAACGGAGTCGAGCGAATGGTCGACGGTGAGCTCGCGCCGGCCACAGGCCACTGCACCGCTACTCACAAGTATCACCTCATAGCCCTGACGGCGCAGCCATGCCACCTGATCGACAATGGCCGACATGCGGGTGACGTCGAGCTTGCCGTCGTTGCGGGTCAAAACGTTGGAACCTACCTTGATAACAATCCTTTTATCCATAGCAGAAGGGCATAAATCGGCGCAAAGGTACGAAGAAGTGGGCAAAAAGCAAAAGAAAAACGCATTTTTCTTTCATTTCGAAAGAAAAATCAGCGAATTCTACACAAAATGGATTGCCCTCTTCGTGCAATTACTGCCCGCCCAAGCGATCGAAGTATTCAATGATGTCGTCCCACGTCTTGAAGGTGTCACTGCCCAGCTCGATGGGGGTGGCCATGGGTTCTGGGTCGTGGTCAGGCCAGCGGGCGCCACAGGCTCCTTGCACCAGATAGTCGCCATAGAGCAGGTGGCGCTGGTTGCTGATGATGGTGTGGCCCCAGGCGGGCACGCCGATATACTCCTCCAACTGCTTCTTCAGGTCAGCGTTGTTCTGCGCACCCATGTCGAACGAGACGAAGAGCACCTGGTAGCGCTCGATGAGCCGTCGTACCGCCTTCTGCATCGACGACCGTGGCTGGCCGTCGTGCTGCCACAGGGTCTCCGTGCCAATGTAGACGATGGGGCGCTCGCGCCCTTCCTGACGGTCGTCAATCCAGCGGATGACGGGCACCACGGAGTGCATGAACGAGTGGTCGTTCATGCGATGCTCGCCGTGGAAGGGGATGCCCTGTTGGTAAGGGAAAATGCCGAAGGTGTCGACAACCTCGTCGCGGTCGCCAAAGAGCCCGAACACGCGGTGCTGCTCGTCGGGGTCGTCGGCATGGGCGAAATTCAGCTCGGTGACGTCCCGATACTCCTTCACCATGGCCTTGTCAACATAGAACTCCTGCACGCCATCCTTGCGGGGGTTTTGGAACTGCTGCTTGCCCGTCAGGCCGTGCGCCACCATGGTGTCGCCAATCTTGAAGGCGGGGTTGATGCAAATGCGGTCGAAGCCATAGAGCTGCTCGGTGTACATGCCTCCCATCGACGTGCCCATAATCAGGTCGGGGTGCTCGTCGCGGCACAGGCGGTGCAGTAGCTCCAGCGCCTCTTGCGGGTGAACGGGAATGTCGGGGGCGATGATGGTGGCATTGGGGAACACGGTGCGCAGACGCGTCACCGTGCCCGATTGCCCACTGCTGCCGAAGCCATGTATATACATCAGCTTCTTGCCTTTCAGCAGTTCAGGGAACTGCTTCACATAGTTGTTTTCCAATAATTCTATTCTTTAGTGCATAATGAGGAAGCTCAAACCGTAGGCCACGATGGTGCTGACGATGACGCATATCAGGCCAGGCATCATGAACGAGTGGTTGAGCAGGTATTTGCCAATGACGGTGGTGCCCGAACGGTCGAAGTTCACCGTGGCGATATCGCTGGGATAGTTGGGGATGAAGAAGTAGCCGTAGACGCTGGGCAGCACACCCAACAGCACCCATCCTTCGATGCCCAGCTGATAGGCCAGAGGCAGCATGGCCACGACCACGGCACCCTGCGAATTGATGAGCACCGACACAAGGAAGAAGGCGATGGCGATGGTCCACGGATAGGCCGATACAAGGCCGGTGAGCATCTGCTCCATCTCGGTCATATAATTGCCAAAGTAGGTGTCGGCCATCCAAGCGATACCGTAGATGGCCACCACGGCCACCATGCCGCTCTGCCACACAGCACCGGCAACGGCCTTCTTGGGCTGGGCTTTGCAGAAGATAATCATCAGGGCAGCGGCCGAAATCATCACAATCTGGATGACCAGGTTCATGGCCAGGGGCTTGCCGTTGAAGACGGGCAGCAGATTGCCGCCAAACATCTGCACCAGTGAGAACATCACGATAATGCCCAGCGCGGCGAGGAAGATGAAGACAGCGTGCTTGGCCTCGGGGGCAATCTTCTTGTCGAGCGTGGTGGCGTTGCTGCCATAGATGAACTTGCGCTGCTCGGGGTCTTGCAGCTTGGCCTGGAACTGTGGGTCCTTGTCAAGGTCCAAACCACGACGGTAGCTGGCGGCGGCGGCGGCCATCAGTCCGCAGATGCAAGCAGGAATGGTGATCATGATGATTTGCAGGTTGTTCACCTCAAAACCGTTTTGAGCCGAAATGGCTGCGAAGGCCACCACGGCAGCGGCGATGGGCGAACAGGTGATGCCCACCTGCGAAGCGATGGATGCCACACCGCAGGGACGCTCGGGACGAATGCCCTTCTTCAGCGCGATGTCGCAGATGATGGGCATGAGCGTGTAAACCACATGGCCCGTTCCCACCAGCACAGTGAGGAAGAAGGTGGTGAGGGGAGCGAGGAACGTAATACGGTCGGGATGTTTTCGCAGCATGCGCTCGGCAATCTGTATCATCCAGTCCATACCTCCCGAAGCTTGCAGAACACCTGCACAGGTGACGGCGGCAATGATGATATAGATGACGTCGGTGGGAGGAGTGCCGGGCTTCAGTCCGAAACAAAACACAAGAATAGCCAGGCCGATGCCTGAGATGGCGCCCAGCGCCAAACTGCCGTAGCGCGAGCCTATCCACAAGGCAAACAGCACAATGAGCAGCTGAATAATCATGGTAAATGTCATAGGATAATAGATTGAATGTTGTTGAAATTGGTTTATATGCCGCAAAGGTAAGAAAAAAAATGACTAACTGCGCATTTTTATGGAACTTTTTTTTTAATTTTGCAGCAAATTATTGTCTAAACAACGTTTTTCAAACACATGCGAAAGGTTATAGGCATCGGGGAGACCGTCCTCGACATCATCTTCAAAAACGACCAGCCGGTGGGTGCCGTGCCCGGAGGGTCGGTGTTCAACAGCCTCATCTCACTGGGTCGATGCGGCATCAAGGCTGCCTTTATCAGCGAGACGGGCAACGACCGAGTGGGTCGCACCATTCTCGACTTCCTCACAAAGAATGGTGTCGACAACACCTGCGTCTACGTCTATCCCGACTCAAAGTCGCCGCTCTCGCTGGCTTTCCTCAACGAGCACAACGACGCAGAATACATCTTTTATAAAGACCACCCCAACGACCGACTGGATTTCAGCTACCCCGACGTGCAGCCCGACGACATCGTGCTCTTCGGTAGCTACTACGCCGTGAACCCCGTCATCCGCCCGCAAGTCATGGGGTTCCTGGAATATGCTCGCCAGCACGGTGCCATTCTCTACTACGACGTGAACTTCCGGGCTTCGCACAAAAACGAGGTGATGAAGCTCACGCCCAACATTCTGGAGAACCTGGAGATGGCCGACATCGTGCGCGGATCGACCGAGGACTTTGAGGTGATGTTCCACAAGAGCGACCCCGACATCATCTACCGCACGCAGGTGGCCTTCTATACCCGTCGCTTCATCTGCACACAAGGCTCGGAACCCGTGGAACTGCGAGCCGAAAACGGACTGAAGAAGCAGTATCCCGTGGCAAAGTCCGACAACGTGGTGAGCACCATCGGAGCCGGCGACAACTTCAATGCTGGCTTCGCCTACGGACTGCTGCGGTATGGCATCCGACGAGCCGACATCGAGCAAGGACTCACCGAGCAACAATGGGACAACATCATCCAGTGTGCCTTGCAGTTCTCGGCCGAAGCCTGTAAGAGCCTCAACAACTATGTCAGCCCAGCATTCGGCGCATCAATGGCATTCTAAATTAATTGCAATATAAACTATGAAAAAAATCACAGAGAACATTTTCTACGTGGGTGTCAACGACCGCCACAAATCGCTCTTCGAAGGATTGTGGCCGCTGCCCTGCGGCGTAAGCTACAATGCCTACATGGTGATGGGCCAAGAGAAAACCTGCCTCATCGACACCGTCGAGGCCGACTTCTTCATCCCCTTCTTGGAAAACATCCGCGAAGTATTGGGAGAGCGCACGCTCGACTACATCGTGGTGAACCACATGGAGCCCGACCACAGCGGCTCGCTGGCTCTGCTGCGCCAGTACTATCCTCAGGTAGAAATAGTAGGAAACAAGAAGACCTTCGACATGATGCATGGCTTCTACAAGATAGAAGAAGGCCTGAAAGAGGTAAAAAACGGCGATTCCATCGACCTTGGCGGCACACAGCTACAATTTGTGCTCACCCCCATGGTGCACTGGCCCGAAACCATGATGACGCTATGCGGTCCGTCTGTTACAGCGCCCCCCACTATCCTCTTCAGCGGCGATGCCTTCGGCTGCTTCGGCGCATTGAACGGAGCCGTGGTCGACGAGCAAATGAACTGCGACGGCTTCTGGGCTGAGATGGAACGCTACTACTCTAACATTGTGGGAAAGTATGGCACACCCGTGCAGATGGCATTGAAGAAGCTAAGCGGCGTGCATGTAGACTACATCTGCGCCACCCACGGTCCCGTGTGGCACCAGTATGCGGAGCGTGTCATCGCCCTCTACGACCGCTTGAGCCGCTACGAAGCCGAGCCGGGATTGGTTATCTGCTACGGCACGATGTATGGCAACACCGAGCGTGCTGCCGAGGTCATCGCCACCGCTGCCGCCGAGGCTGGCGTGAAGAACATCGTGATGCACAACGTATCGAAGACCCACCACAGCTACATCATCCGCGACGTGTTCCGCTACCGTGGACTCATCGTCGGAGCACCCACGTACAACACGGGCCTCTATCACGAGATGAACGTCCTGCTCGACGAGCTGTCGCAGAAAGACATCAAGGGCCGCCTCTTCGGATGGTTCGGCTCCTACGGTTGGGCATCGAAAGCTGTGGCCGAGATTGCCCGATGGAATGGAGAGAAACTGCACTACGAACAGGTGGGCGAACCCGTAGAGATACGCCAAAGCCTGACACCTGAGACTACTGCTCAGTGCCAGGCTTTAGGTCGCGCCATGGCCGAAGCGTTGGTCAACCAAAACGCTCAATAATCTCCAGACACATGCGGCTGTTATGATAAGGACACTTCCAGAACCCGGCATGGTCGTCGTCCAGGTTGAGTGAGCCGTCGGCGTGGCGGCTCCAATACCACTCGCCATGCTCCCAGTCGATGAGGTTCTGTTTGATGTACTGCCAACAGCACAATGCCTTCTGCAGGGCTTCCTCATCGCCAAAGTACTGGTAGATATTCAGCCAGCCCACTACATTTTCGGCTTGCACCCACCAGTGCAAGTCATCATCGGCAAAGCCTGTGTCCAGATTGGCTTCGTGAATCATCGAGCCATCTGGACGCTGGCCTTTCTCGCTGGCCTGTGCCACCATCTGCACGATGGGTTCCACCTTCTTCAGCACCTGTTTGTCGCCCAGCACCAATGCGGCCTCGTGCAGCAGCCATGAGCACTCGATGTCGTGGCCGTAGCTCTCCAGGTGCCCTGCGCCGCGCGTCCAATCCATATCGAAGAACAGGTCGAGATGGTGGGTATCGGCATTGAGGATATGGTCAGTGAAGATGTCGATGAGATTGCGCAAGGCGGCCTCCACCTTCAACAAGGTCTCGGGGGAGGCGGCGATGTCGATGGGAAGCACCGAGCCAATGATAGGCACATAGGCACACTCCTGAGCGGATTGCATCTCACGTAGCGTGCGGTAAAGATTAGTGTAGGGCTCGATGATGTGCAGATGCGTGTTCTGCGACTTGGGGTAGTTGGCATCAAGCTCTGATAAGCGCATGTCGGCCAAGGGCTGCCAGTGGCGGTCGAGCGCCTCGATATAGCCATTGTTCTCGGTGTCGAAAGCGTGCTCCTCGATGCAGTCGAAGAGTTGCAGGGCGTAGTCGAGCGCCTCACGGTCACCAGTGGCGCGCGCATATTCCGACAGCCCATAGATGGCGAAGCCGATGGCATAGAACTGCTTGCGCGTGTTTTGGGGCTGTCCCTTATAGTCGAGGCTCCAGTACACGCCGCCATACTCATGGTCGATGAAATGGTCGATAAAGTAATCTTTGGCTCGGGTTGCTGCCTCCAGATACTCCTCGTTGCCCAGCACGCGATAGGCAGCCGAGAAGCTCCACAGGATGCGAGCGTTGAGGATGGCCCCCTTGTCAGCCTCCTTGTTCAGCTGGTAGCTACCCGTCATCTGTCCATAGAAGCCGCCATGCTCATGGTCTTGTATTTGCTGGAGCCAAAAAGGCAGAATATTCTGTGTGAGCACTTCCTCCGCCTCTTGGCGCAGGGTGCTGAGGGCATCGTAGCTATTGTTCATGACTTATAGAGCCTACTTGGTATATCCGCTTTCGGGGTTCTCATACATGCTGATGGGAATTCGGAACTTCTGCATCTCGTCGAGATTGTGCACGGGGTGCTCCACGTCCTGCGGGATGGGACGCTTGGAGAAGGTCTGGAAATAGAGCAGACAGGCGTCGCGCCACCACTCACTGTCGCGGGCTTGGATACGGAGCTTGCGCTGCACTTCGTTGAAACGCTGAGCGTCGATGTATGGCTGCATGGCATCCCAGATGGCCAGGAAGCGGCGGGCCTCATGAACACCGTCGTCGTATTTATGGCAGAGTTCATCCCAGAAAGTGCGACCGCTCTTCATGCGGTAATCCCAAGGCACGTGATGGAACCACGTCAGCAGATTTTCAGGGCAGGTGCTGATATCGTTGTAGAGTCGGCACAGCTCGTCGGGATACTGCTTGACATTGGCAGAGCCTTTCAGCGTGCGGTCGAAGCCCAGCCCAATGTCGTCGGCCTTATGGTAGTAGGGTGGCGTCCAGTCGGCTCTCACGCCACGCGGGCTGTACCAAGGCTCCGGACCGTAGTGGTGGTTGCCTGCAAAAATGTGATGGAGGCCCAATGGCATCATGTAGTTGACACAAGCCTCACGACTGGAAAGCATCAAGTCGAGCAAGGCGCCACACACCTGCCCATAGATTGCCGTCAAGCGGCCTTGTATGTTTTTCGCCGTTGTGGTTATTGGCAGCTTATCGGGGTCATCGACCAGTGTTTGCCTCACCCACTCGTAGGCAATCTCCTCTGGCGAGAGTTCAGGGTTCCAGGCCATGCGTCCAAAGGCATACCAGTTTGACTGGGCGAAATGATGTCCGCACCAATTGATGTCGTCGCCAATGTTGGCCACGCCGGCCATTGCCCTCAGGCTGGCGGGTTTCACGAACGAGAAGAACTCCTGCCACATGGGGGCAAGATAGACCAAGTGGTTGGCGGCGCCAAGATACTCCTGCGTCAGCTGGAACTCCACCATCATCTGCGTCTTCTGCATGGCGGTGAATAGGGGGCTGTAAGGCTCGCGTGGCTGGAAGTCAACCGGGCCGTTCTTAATCTGAATGATGACATTGTCGCGGAACTGACCGTCGAGGGGCATGAACTCCAAGTAGGCCTGGTTGGCACGGTCGGGGCTCTGCGGCGCATAGACGAAGGCGCGCCACATCACGATTCCCTTGTGTGGCTTAAGCACGTCGGCCAGCATATTGGCACCGTCGGCATGGGTGCGGCCAAAGTCCTGCGGACCAGGCTCACCTTCGGAGTTGGCCTTCACAAGGAAGCCGCCGAAATCGGGGATGAGTTTATAGATTTCGTTCACCTTGTCCTTCCACCAGGCTCGGACCTCGGCGTCGAGCGGGTCGGCGGTCTTGAGTCCACCCACCTTGATGGGCGAGGCGAAGTTGATGGAGAGATAGACCCGAATGCCATAGGGGCGCAGCTGGTCGGCAATGCCCTTGGCCTTCTCCAGACTCGCGGTTGATAGTGCCTCAGGCTTGGCGTTCACATTGTTGAGCACCGTGCCGTTGATACCCACCGAAGCATTGGCCCTTGCATACATCTTCATGCGGGCAGGGTCGGGATTCAGGAAGATGCTCTTCCCCGCAAAGCCGCGCTCAACGGTGCCATTGGGATTATCCCAGTGGTTCAGGATGCGCAGGTCGTAGAAAGGCTGCTCGCGAATGTCGAGCTGTTCGCACGGCTGTCCCGTTGCTTGCAGTCGCAGCAGGTGATAGGCGCCATAGAGCAGTCCCGCATCGCTGGCTGCCGCTACCACGGTCTTCCCATCCTGACTCTTGATGGTATAGCCCTCCTTGGCGATGCCCTTTTGCTTTTTCAGCGTCACGGGACCGCCCTGCCAGTAGGTTTGCAGCTCGTCCATGGCCGTACCCTTTACTCCAGTTATCGTTGCTGTGGTGTTGGCGCTACCGAGGCGCAACCACAAGTGGCTACCGTCTTCATCGGGAACAGCAGCGGCACTCCATCCTGCCCAAAGCAGCACGAGTGCGGTGATCATCATTCTTTTCATTTTCAATATCTTTTTTATAGTTTTGAATTATCGTCCTACCAACCGAGAGGGGATTATCTCCCTGGCGTGCCGAAATAGCTGTAGCGGTTGTTGTCGGGATTGACCACGATTTGGTCGACGACGATTTCGGGGTCGATTAAGATGAGCTTCAGCTTGTGCTTGCCCGGAGTGATATTTCCGAAGTTGACCTCGAGCCAGCGGATGTTGTCGAACACCTCATCGCGGCGGAGCATCTTCCTACCGTTCCTCCATCCGCTGAGCAGCAGATTGTTGCGCGGCGGCAGTGGTTTCAAATTCTTCGACTGGGCGAGATTCTTCGGAGTGTACTCCTGGAACTCGTCGTGCAGTCCCTGACGGGCATCGACGGTCGCCATGGGCCAGTCGTCTATCTGTACACCAAGACGCAGGCCACGGGCAGGATAGACATCCTGCGTGGGCAGGATGCCAATGGCCACAGTGCCCTTGCCGTCCACAGGAGATAGGTCGATATTGTATTCCAGTACAGGGCCGTCGCCATTGGGATAACTCTTCATCACGTCCACAGCCCCGATGCAATAATCACCATGTCCAAGTCCAGGCAATTCCATCCATCCCTCACCCATATCCTGATAGTCATCTGCTGCTATAGTGTATTCGCGAGTATCTTTGGATGCACTCAGGTCGTGATTGACCTTGTAGCCCAGATCCATCGGATTCGTATTCTTGTCGGGAATGCTCCACTTGGTGTAGCCGATGTGGTTGTCGAGCATCATGCCGTCCCACTTGCCTCCAGCCATTACCTTATTATAATAGTCAGTCAGGCGCTTGTCTTTCTCCATCAGTTCGAAGACCGTCTCACGGTCGCCCATCGTAGCAGCATTATACATCATCGCCACACCAGCACTGGCCACGGCGGGATAGTAAACCAACTGATAGAAAGCATCCTGCGCTTCAGCAGGAATCTGCTCTTTCAGCCTTTCGCAGCGCAGCACGATCCTCTGCCATTGGTCATTCAGTTGGAGCATTTCTTCATAGTTGAAGAGGCCAGGCACTTGCACCTCTGGCTTACGCATCAGATTCAGTTTTGAGTATTGAGCGATAATCTCGGCGCACTCATGGGTGATTTCCTGATTCAATATACCATCTGGAATTTTGGCTCCAGTTCCCTGATATGCTACTTGTGCATAGTTACCTCCCAGTACGCTGGCTGTCCATTGGCGGAGCCACTCAAATTCATCATCAAAAATGGTGTGTGTAACCTTTTTAGGATCAGGAGGAAGAGGACCGAATGCAGATGGCCCACGCCACGCATAGTCCATGATGAACGAGATGGGCATTTCCTTGGGCTTCAGGTCGCCCACGTTGATAATCCAGATACGGTTGATGCCGCTCTGATAGGCTTGGTTCAGCTGTTCGCGCAACTTTGGTACGGTGGTGGTGTTCACCCAGCGGTCGTTCCAAGGCCCACCATTCATGTCGATGTGGTAATAGAGGCCCAGTCCGCCCTTGCGCTTGCGCTCTGCTTCGGTACCCTTGCGGCGGATGTAGCCCCAGTTGTTGTCGCAGAAAAGCAGCGTCACGTCGTCGGGCACGGTGAAGCCGGCATCGTAGTAGCGCTGCACCTCGGTGAAGATGGCCCAGAGTTGGGGCACGGCATCCTCGCGTCCATAGATATCCTTGATAATCTTGCGCTGCCCCTTGATGACGTTTTGCAGCGTCTTCATGTTTTCTTGATCGTCGCCCT
Source organism: Prevotella sp. (assembly GCA_017619275.1). GTDB lineage: Bacteria > Bacteroidota > Bacteroidia > Bacteroidales > Bacteroidaceae > Prevotella. Next base: position 14,588 of record JAFZSR010000096.1, read on the forward strand.
TACCCATCGCCACGTCGCCATCGCCACGCATACCGATAGTCACGAGGTTATCGTACGCCTTGTTGCGCTCCATGCCTTCACGGAAGAACTGATCCACGCGTTCTTTATTCGTAGCGTAGTCCCAAGGGCCAACCTCGTCCTTGCGCTTCAGGTATTCGCGGTGAGAGCGCATCATCGGCTCGTGGTGACTGGTTCCCATGACGATACCCATTTCGTCTGCCAGTCGCGGCGACTCGGGGTCGTCCTCGTTGAAGGCAGTAGCCCACATCGCAGGCCAGAAGTAATTGGCCTTCAGTCGCAACAGCAACTCAAAAATCTTCTCGTAGGCCTTGGAGTTCACACCGCCGAAATGCTTCTCGCACCATGTGCCGAAGGAGGGCCACTCGTCGTTAATAAAAATGCCACGATACTTCACCGCAGGCCAAGCATAATCGTAACCGTAGTCGTTGTTATACCATATTTCGTCTTTGTGGATTACTGGCGCATCGGCCATCCAGTACCAGGGCGACACACCAATCCGCTGGGATATCTCATAGATACCGTAGATGGTGCCTCGTTTATCGCTACCTGCGATAACCAGATTGTCGTCAACCACGCATATCTTGTAAGCTTCCCACTTGCCTTTGATTATCTTCACATCAAGCTTCTTCTGCTTGATGAGGCGGTCGATGAGCTTACTCTTGCCGATGGTGCCCGCCACGATTTGATGTTGGTCTGGCCGAAAATCACTGACGACCTGTGCTTTTCTGCCAGTGACACGACCAATGTCATCGCCCAAGTCGTGGGCAGCACGAATCACGCCTTTCCAGTCGTCGTTGTCCACCACGATAGATGCCACCTCTTCTTTCGAAGCGATGCAGAACGACTTTTGTGCCGCTATGCTCAGCCAAGAGCATACGAGAAGGAACAGTAACAAACACTTTTTCATTAAGCCTTGATGGTTAGTTATTATTTGTGAAAGATTGGCAAACAGTTTCAAGCGGCAAATTTAATCATTTTTGCTGTCAATTAAGAATGTTTGAGCGATTTTGTTTAATTATTATTCAAAAAAGTACTACCTTTGCACACAGCATAGTAAAAATGACAGGACAAAACTCAAAAAGATGAAAGTATTATTGATTAACGGAAGCCCACGGGAGAATGGCAACACGATGCTGGCGCTGAACGAGGTGGCAAAGACACTGAACGGCGAGGGCATCGCTACAGAGATTATCAGCATTGGCAAACAGGCCGTGCAGGGTTGCATAGCCTGTGGCATGTGCGGCAGGAATGGCGCAAGATGCACGTTCCGCGACGACCTGTATTATAGGGTGTGGCGGGCAGTGAAAGACGGCATCGACGGGCTGGTCATCGGCTCGCCAGTCTATTATGGCGGTCCCAACGGTTCGTTGTGCGCCTTGCTCGACCGTGTGTTCTATTCGCTGGGCGGCGAACTTCAGTTCAAGCCCGGCGCCAGCGTCGTGGTTTGTCGCAGAGGCGGCGCCACAGCGACCTTCGACCGTCTGAACAAGTATTTCACCATCCTCAACATGCCCGTCGTCAGCTCGCAATACTGGAACATGGCATACGGCCAGACACCCGGACAAGTCGCACAGGACGAAGAAGGCATGCAGACCATGCGCACGCTGGGCCGCAACATGGCATGGATGATTCGCAAGCTGAACATCAACAAAGACGGACATCCCGAATTGGAACGCCCGTTGAGAACCAACTTCATCAGATAGCAGTCGGCCTTTTTATCCCAAAATGGTCATTAAAATCAATTAGGAATAAACGACGCGCAGCCACTCCCCTCCCTTCTTTAACTTTGCAGCTTGTTAAGAGTGTCCTTACGAACTCTTAAATTATTTAACGCTAGATAATCGAAGAAAAAAGTAGAGATATCACGGTTTTTCCTTACCTTTGTTGTTGAAAGGAAGGATTAACTGCCGGAGGTCAACCTATCCGCCCTTGGAGGCCCAAGAGTCTATCCCTTGCTGCAGGCCCTCCGGATTTCAAGCTGCAAATTCCAGATAGGAAGGTAGGCTCGAAGCCTAATTAAAGTAGTAGAAACTCACAGCTTTCCTTCAGTTAACCGCTTCCTGTAACAATTAAAACGCGTAGACATGAAAAAAATTGTTGTCGGCATCGACATTTCCAAGGAAAAGATTGACGCAAGCGCAATCGACGTGAGAGACACGCATCTGGGAGTGGTGCAACTGGACTACCAGGTGTTCGAGAACCGCCCGAAGGGCTTCCGCCGCATGCTTTCCTGGGCACGGCGGCTGGTCAAGGGCGTTGGCCTGGAGGACGTGCTGTTCTGCTGCGAGACGACCGGGGGCTACGACCGCAGCCTGTGCGAGTACAT
>JAFZSR010000097.1 GCA_017619275.1 Prevotella sp.
AAATCCGGAGGGCCTGCAGCAAGGGATAGACTCTTGGGCCTCCAAGGGCGGATAGGGTGACCTCCGGCAGTTAATCCTTCCTTTCAACAACAAAGGTAAGGAAAAACCGTGATATCTCTACATTTTTCTTCGATAATCTAGTGTTAAATAATTTAAGAGTTCGTAAGGACACTCTTAACAAGCCGCAAAGTTAAAGAAGGGAGGGGAGTGGCTGCGTCTTGTTGTTTTTAAGACAACTTAGACAACAAAACCACTTGGCTTTCTTGCGTCCCTGAGGTGGCAAGCGAGCAAAGGTCGAGCGGCCGCTTTACTTTTGCGAAGAACTTTTCAGTCTTAACGACCATTTTGGGTGTATTATTATTCCGTCTGTGTTTTCCCTACCTAATTGTAGGGAATTCTCTACGCCGATTTAGGAATAATCCCGGCTCTTTCGCCTGCGGTTTTACGTCAATGATAATGAGAAAAGGAAACAAATACGTTTAACATTAACGAATAGGAGATTCAATTATGAAAAAGATTTTTACACTGGCAATGATCATGACGATAGCCATATCTGCTAATGCAATGTCATACAAAGAGGCCAAGAACGAGGCTCTGTTCCTGAGTGACAAGATGGCCTACGAGCTGAAGTTGACCGACGACCAGTATGACGCCGTCTATGAAATCAATCTGGACTACCTGATGAGCGTGAAAGGACGCAACGACCTCTACGGCAAGTGGTGGGACAGGAGAAACACCGACCTTCAGTACGTCCTCACCGTCTACCAGTACAACAAGTACACAGGGCTGTCCTACTTCTATCGTCCGATCTCGTGGGATGCCGGTCGCTTGACGCTCAACCTCTATAGCCACTACACCAACAAGAAGCGATTCTACAAGGGACGTCCTTCGGTGTTCGAGAGCTACAAGGGTGGGAACAACAAGAAAAACAACCACTATGTTGGCAGGAACGGCAACGGCTCAACCTGGCGTGACACTGGCAGCAACAATGGGAACGGTTCGACTTGGCGGAATACTGGTAACAACAACGGCGGCAGCTCCACCTGGCGCAACACCAACGGGAACGGCAACACGCAGAACAACGGTCACCAAGGGAGCAATCGCCCAGTAGCCCAGAACGCTCACGGCTCGTTCGCAGGACACAAATAGTGCCATTAATATCAATATATGCCTTGATGAAAGGACCCGACGGGGAATCTCAGCAATGGGGTTCCCCCTATTTTTCTGTTGTCTTATAGGGGGGCATCATCCGTTCAAGCCGTAAAACCCGTTGTAGAAAAAAAATAATTGTTCCAACTTTACTTACCGACCACTTCACGCTGAAAGAAGTCGAGGAAGAAGGGCCAGTTGGGGCCCGCTTCGTGGCCACCGTGATGCTGACGATAGGTGAGGCGGCCTTCCATCAGCCCGTTGTCCATGCCAGGGAAGAGGTCGGTGCCCACACCTTTATAGCCGAACAGCTCGTAGACGGGCGATGCCTTGGAGGCCGAAATGAACGAGCCTACCACATCTTGCCACTTGTCGCCGTTCCAGCTGCCAGTGGAGATGAAGCAGGCGCGCGGGGCACAGAGTGCTATCAACTCGTGCTGGTCGACAGGGAGGTCGTTCTCGGTGAGCGGATCAGTGCCGTATTTGATGAGGTTGCCGCACACCCAGTGGTACTCCTCGTGCGAGACGATGTTGCCGATGCTCTCACCACAGTCGCGACGCCATCCTGCTGCACCTGCCTTGCCCGAAGAGGCGATGAATCCAGCTGCGATGCGCTCGTCGAAGGCCATCGCCACAAGTGAGGCCTTGCCATAACGCGAAACACCCTCGATGGCGCACTTGGTGGCATCGAATGTCTTGTCGGTCTCGAAATAGTCAATCAGGCGCGAAAGTCCCCAGCCCCAAGCGCGGAGTGCGCCCCAGTCGGTGGACTGGCGGTGCTGCCCTTTGTTGCAGAGCCCGATGATGCCGTTGGTCAACCCCGAGCCAGAGTCGGCTTGGATAGACGAGGGGGCGATGGTGGCGGCAGCCCAGCCACGCTCAATGACCATCTGCTTCCACGACACGCCTCCGCCAAAACTACGAAGAGGGTCGCCCATGCCGAATCCAAATTCTACGACGACGGGCAGGTTCTGCTTGCCTTCGGGATAGACAACGTTGGCCTGAATCTCAACCTTGATGGAGGGATAGCTGGCGTTGTCGACCACGCCCTTCAGATAGCGGACCACCACAGGGGTTCCCGCGAAGTCCTTCCGCTCCTCGTTTGTGACTTCCCACGTCACACTGGGCACCTCGTCGGGAATACGGCCATAGACGTGGTCCTCAAACAGGCGGACAATCTCTGGACGGCGCACCTTGTACCACATCTTGGCGCTGGTGACCTTCTTGCCGCTTGCCGTGACCAGCGGATCGGGATAGAAGGGGTAAGGGTTGGCGATGAGCTCGTCGTAGTTGGGATGCTTGCTTGCATCCTGACTATTGGGCTGTCGGCCTTCACGGGGCTGCCCTACTCCCACCTTTGCCAGCATGTCGGCATAGTCGGCTGCGGCGATACGTCGAAGGCTGTCCTGGTTCACACGGTTCCCGCCTCCAAACATGCCGAACTGTGCGTTTGCTGCGAACGGGATGCAAGCCATCAGCATTGCCCCGAAGAAGAATCTCATCGTTTTCATCATCACTCTTGTTATTTTGTGCAAATTAAATCAATTTATCGTTACCCTTTCATTTATAGAAAGTAATCCAATTGGTGCGATACCTGTAGTTTGGAGCTAATTTGCTGATAGGGAAGCACTCCTTCACGTTTCCCTCTTTGTCGCGATACCAGGCATAGTTCCAGCCCAGACCCATGTCCAAATAGAGCGCATGGGTAACTTTGTAGGCCTTCAGGCACTTCACGAAGAACTCGTAGGTCATGATCTTGTTCGACTCTATGATGCACAGCTTGCCGTCTTTCTCGCAGAGTGCCCTGTAGAAATTTCGCTTGCTCTTCATCTTCGTGCCAATGGACCTGGACACGCCGTCCTTCACAATCAGCAACTGACAGAAGCCCATGTTCCATCCGCTGGCAGTGGTGGGAAAATCGGCCTTCTGCACGAACTTCCATTTGCCATTACCCCATACGAATCCGCCGCTGTTGGCCTTGCAACGATAGCCCTTCTTCATCTCGCCGCTGCAAATATGGTTGTCGGCAATGTTGGAGTGCTTGAATTCTTTGAGCAACTCACCCGTGAAAGCCGCCTCGCAACAAAACTCCACGTCGGGCTGTGAAGGCTGGGGCATCTTTTCACAAACAAAATCAATCTTCGTGTAGGACGGATAGTACGCGGTGAGGTTCTCGGTGGTTTCGACCGTCACTGCATAGCACATCACATGCACGAGAAGCAGGACTGCCAAGGGTGTCAGTTTCTTCATGTTCATCTTCTTCTTCGCATTTCATTGTGCGTGCAAAAGTACTAAAAAATCCGAAAAGCGAAAACAAATAAAGATGTTTTTTCTTTTTCCATTTCAGAATTATTTCGTACCTTTGCACCCAAGCATCAACAAGGAGAAGAGCATGACATTCAACGAAGTGATAGGCCAGCAGGAAGTGCGTGAGCGACTCATACAGATGGTGGACGAGGAGCGTCTGCCCCATGCCATCATGCTCTGCGGGCCGCAGGGCGTGGGCAAGCTGGCACTGGCGGTGGCCTTCGGCAGCTATCTGCTGGGCGAAGACAATGCTATGGTGCGCCGACTGCAGCACCCCGACCTGCACTTCACCTACCCTACCATCAAGCTGTCCTCGATGGGCGCAGACCACAAGCCGGTGAGCGACGACTTCGCCCGCGAGTGGCACCAGCTCATCACCACCGAGGGGCCTTACTTTTCCATCGACCAATGGCTCTCAGCCATCGGCGCCGAGAACCAGCAAGCCATCATCACAGCTGGCGAAAGCGACGAGCTGGTGCGCAAGCTCAGCCTGAAGTCGAGCCAGGGAGGCTACAAGGTGAGCATCATCTGGCTGCCCGAGCGCATGAATGGCGAATGTGCCAACAAGCTGCTGAAGCTGATTGAGGAGCCACCCCAGCGCACCGTCTTCCTGATGGCCTGCGAAGAGCCTTCGCAACTGTTGGAAACCATCCGCAGCCGCGTGCAGCGCATCGATGTGAAGCGTCTGCCCACCGACATCATCCAACAGGCGTTGGTGGAGCGTCGTGGCATCGATGCCGAGCAAGCCGTGCGGCTGGCCCGCTTGGCAGGAGGGTCGTGGTTGCGCGCCTTGCAGGAGCTGCAGGCGGGAAGCGAGAACGAGCAGTTTCTCGAACTCTTCATCCTGCTCATGCGATTAGCCTACAAGCGCGACGTGCGTGGCCTAAAGGGATGGAGCGAGACGATGGCAGCCTTTGGCCGCGAGAAGCAGAAGCGCTTCCTGAGCTATTTCCTGCACATGGTGCGCGAGAGCTTCGTGTCGAATTTCCACGACAATTACTTGAACTATATGTCGTTGGCCGAAGAACAATTCGCCAAGAATTTCGGGCGATTCATTAACGAGGCCAACGTGATGCCCATCAGCGACCTGGCACAGCTGGCCATCCGCGACATCGGCCAGAATGCCAACGGCAAGATTGTGTTTTTCCACCTGGCCCTGCAAATGATTGTCCTGCTGATTCAGAAATAAAAAATGTCCACAGAGCGCACGGACGATGTGCTCTGTGGACAATTATTTAGAACGTCCAATGCTCAACGTTCAAATGCCTGTAAAATTTTGTCGGCAGCCTGCTGCATCTCTTCGGGCGTGAGCTTCAGCTTCTCACGGCGGAAGTCGGCATCGGCCTCGCTCTGCATCGGAATAAGATGCACATGAGCGTGGGGCACCTCAAGGCCCAACACCACCTGTGCCACCTTACGGCAGGGGAAAGCCTGCTTGATGGCGATGGCCACCCGCTTCACAAACTGCTGGTAGCGGGCCAGCTCGTCGTCGGCCATGTCGAAGTAATAGTCCACTTCGCGGCGGGGAATCACCAAGGTGTGACCCACCACAAGGGGGTTGATGTCGAGGAAGGCGTAGAACTCTTCGTTCTCGGCGCACTTGTAGCTGGGAATCTCGCCAGCGGCAATCTTACTGAAAATATCCATCTTTATTTCGATTTACAATTCAACTCCTAACCTCTACACACTATCCCACAGTGATTTTGTCGATACGCAGCTTGATGGTGCCACGCGGAATCTTCACTTCCACCACGTCGCCTTGCTTATGGTTGAGCAGCCCCTGTGCGATGGGCGTCTGAATACTGATCTTGCCCTGACGCAAGTCGGCCTCGCTCTCGCTGACGATGGTGTAGGTCATGTGTGCCTTGTTGGCCATGTTGGTCATCTCCACCTTCGAGAGTATCTGCACGCTGTCGGCGCTGAGCCTTGACGTGTCGACGATTTTAGCTTCGCTGATGGCCAGCTTCAGCTGGTTTATTTTCGACTCCAGGTGCGACTGTGCCTCCTTGGCAGCTTCATACTCCGAGTTCTCGCTCAGGTCGCCCTTATCGCGTGCTTCAGCGATGGCGGCCGATGCCTTTGGGCGCTCAATGCCTTCCAGGCGCTTCAGTTCGGCTATGAGTTTGTCATAGCCTTCTTGTGACATGTATGCCATGTTGATTTACGATTTACGTTTTATATTTACAGTTTCTGTTTTTCGCAATAAAAGGAAAGAATCCCGGCCGTTCTCTCAGGTCGGAATCCTTGTTCACTACAAAGTGTATATCCTTCTTTGGCGTGCAAAATTAGGAAATAATTCTTACACGCCAAAGTTTTTTGCGTTAAAAAAACTTATAGGCCCTTTGTTGTCAGCTATTGCCACCCACCAGTTCCTGATAAAGCTGGCGCATGCCTTCAGACGCTCCTTTCATGATTTGCTTGATGCCTCTTCCTGCATTGACGGGGTTGGGGTCGATGAGGTAGATGGGCACGCCAGGCCTAGCATAGTGCACTAATCCGGCTGCAGGATAGACGACGAGCGACGTGCCGATGATGATCAGTATGTCGGCCTCTTGCACCTCCTCGGCAGCAATGGAGATGTTGGGAACGGCCTCGCCGAAGAACACGATGTAGGGGCGCAGCAGCGACCCGTCGCCTGCCTTCGTGCCGGGCTTCACCTCGCAGTTTTCGGGCGTGAGCTGCTGGATGTAACGTGGGTCGTCCACATCGCGACTCGAGCACACCTTCATCAACTCGCCATGCAGGTGCACCACGTGCGTAGAGCCAGCCTGCTCGTGCAGGTTGTCCACGTTCTGCGTCACCACCGTCACCTGATAGTGCTGCTCCAGCTGAGCCACCAAGCGGTGCCCCTCGTTGGGCTTCACGCCCCAACATTTGCGGCGCAGCATGTTGTAGAAGTTCGTCACCAGCGTGGGATCGGCTTCCCATCCTTCGTGGGTGGCCACCTGCGACACAGGATACTCCTCCCACAAGCCATCGGCATCGCGGAAAGTCTTCAATCCACTCTCCACCGACATGCCGGCTCCTGTCAATACCACTATTTTTTTCATACGCTATAAGATTTATATTTCAACAAGCAAAAGTATAAACTTTACGCCCCAGCTTTTCAATACATAATGTCGATACGTGATAAAACTTCATGCCAAAGCCCCCTCTCCTTTAACACTTCTATCAGTTCCTCCACAAGATAATCCTTGCTGAAGGTATGCAGTGTGTCGTAGCACGGCACAATATAGTCGTTCAGCACTCCAGATGTTCGCAGGGCATTATACACTTGCGACGCACTCTTGTTGAGTGCATCCGACAGGCTGCCCACGCAGAATGTGACGAATTCCAGATGTTCTGTTCTCATATTTCAATTACTCATATCGGCTCCAATATTACAAAACCTCAAAAAGGCGTCCTAAATCGCCTCATTTTTAGTCTAGCGAAAAGTTTGCTGCAAAGTTACAAAACATTTTCCAAATCATACCACTTTTACGCAGATTTCTTTGATGATGCTCATTGAAAAATGTAGGGCAACACTATCTGAAATTTTGGTAACGATTTTTTGAAAAATCTCAACGCTTTTTTAAAAAAATCTCGTATGAGATTTTTTAGTGGCTTAGTCGGTACTAACATTCCGCAAAGTACAAATCTTCCCAAACCCCGATAAACAGGGCATTTGAAGACTCCGAAAGAGTCATCACCACACAAAAAGCCGCCCTCGATGTAATAGATGCATCGGGGGCGGTATGATGACGAGGTGTTGGAATGAATCAGAAGTTGTAGGTAGCGGTGAGCATCAGTTGGTGGCGCTTGTTATTCACCTTCACAACGTTGGCAATGTTGTCGTCGGCTGCAGTATCGGCGTCGTAGTAGCTCATGAAAGGCTCAAAGTTACCGCTCTGCGTGGTGTACTGGTAGGCAGCCGAGAGGTTCACCTTGTCGATTTGGAATCCCAATCCGCAGGTGATGCGGTGGGTGCCCTCCCAGTTGGTATAGTCGGTGGCCGATGAGTAGTAGCTGCCATCGCTGTCGAGCGAACCGTCCTTGAAGCCATACTTCTGATACATAGGCGTGATGTAGTTATAGCCCAGGCGCACGGCAATCTCGGGTGCTGCCTTCAGCTCGGCTCCCACCTTGAAGGTGGACACGCCACGGAGTGTTTCGGCCGTATGGCGGTTCATGACGTCGTCGCTCTCGCTGGCATCATAGTAGTCGTCATACCAATAGCTGTAGCTGCGACCGGTCTTGTAGCGCGAATCCAACGAGCCATAGTCGGTATATTCGTAGCTGGCACCGAGAGCGAGGTAGTCGCCAATGGTGTGGCCCAGGCTGACACCAAACTTCCAGGGGGTATAGAGCTTGTAATCGTACTCCTCGTTGGCGTAGGCAGTGCCCGAAGCATCGCTCACGGTGGTGTAGTTGCGTGTGGTGAGGTCGTACCATGTGGGCGAGCTGACGCTCAGACCGATACGGAAGGGCGAATACTCCACGGGGCGGAAGATAACACCGGCCTTGATGTCGGCACCGCTGCCAGAGATTTGGCGGTCATCGGCCACCTGAATAGGTGAGTTCACATCATAGGTCTCGGTGTACTCGCCGTAGTGCTTGTAGTGCACATCGTGAATGCCGATGGTGAGTCCCAGATAGACGCGGTTGTTGATGTTGCCACTCAGGTTGAAGTCGTAGTCGCCCACATAACCCCAGTGACGTCGGTCCATGGTGTAGCCGTTTGCATTCTCGTAGTACCAAATGTTGTTGTCGTAATCGTAGAGGATGTTGCGGGCGTAGATGTCGTCGAGCTGGTTACACTGGGGGTAGCTGCTGTTGAAGTCGGGCACACCATTGCCATAGGTAGGATAGAGCAGCCCGTTCTTCTGCTTCATGTAGGAGAGCTTGTTCTGCGAAGCGTTCTGCAGACGGTCGGCAGCCGAGAGGATGTAGTCGAAGTTACGGCTCTTATGGTAGTTGAAGCCAAAGTTGATGTAGCTCGAGGGGCTGTTACGCGAGGTAAAGATGATGCCCGCTTGGTCGAAGCTCATGTTGGTGGTGTGGCCTCCGCCGAAGGTGTTGGCATCTTGCTGATTGACGAACCCCAAGGAGAGGCTGGCGCTGGACTTGCGGAAGAGTCCGATGCCGGCAGGGTTGGTGCCGATGGTGGAGATGTCGGCGCCAAGGGCCTCCATAGCTCCGCCCATGCCCACGTAGCGTGCCGTGCCGTTGAGGTCGCCCCAAGCTATCTTGGCATTCTCGTAAGTCTCTTGTGCTGCGGCGGGCAACATGGCCATCGCCAAGGCAGCTATTGCGAATATCTTCTTCATGTTATTTACAATTTACGTTATATATATAATGGTCAATGTTCAATGATCAATCGTCAATGGTCAATGATCAATCGTCAATGGTCAATGGTCAATCGTCAATGGTCAATGGTTATCATCTGCGTCCGCCGCCGAAGCTGCCACCACCTGAACGGCTGCCGCCACCGCCGCCGCCTCCGCCGAAGCTGCCACCGCCGCCTCCGCCACCACCGGATGAGCCGGAAGAACCAGAGGAGAAGCTGCCACCGCTACTGCCGCCAAAGTTGCCACCGCTGTAGCTGCTGGTGCTGCTGTTGTTGGAGATGGTTGAACGGGTGCGCGTAGCGGTTGATGAAGTACTGGAAGAACTGCGTGCGCCACCAAAATTACCATTGGAGTTGGAATAGACACCACCGCGGTTGACAGTGCTGCCAGTGGAGCGCGAGGTGGTGCCACCGCGTGCACCGCCGAAGTTGCCCACTGTGCGCGAGCTGCCGAAGGTTCCGGCACTATAGGTGTGGGTGCGCCCGCTGCCCAATCCCGAATTGGCCGAGCCAATCATGCGGCCGTGGTTCTCGGTGTTGACAGCACGGGGAGCGCCGCCACCGCCATAGTACAGGGGGCTGTAGTAACTATAGTAGTAGGGATAATAGTAGCCACCCCATCCCCAGTAGTAGTAGGGCGAGTACCAGCCATAGTAGCCGTAATTCCAATACCAGGGATCGTACCAGTAGCTGTCGTACCAAGGATAATAGCTATAGTACCAGGGCGAGTGCCATGAGGAATTGCGCAGACCATCGCTATAGCCTTCCCAGTAGGCCGGCTCATAGCCGTCCCAGCGCTGCAAGCGTTGCGTAATTTGGAAATCGCCCAACGAGTCGGGGTAGACACCTTCCACGCCGATGAACGAGATGATGTCGCCCGTGTCGACCGGGAGCACCTCGTAATGGCTGGCGCCCATCGACCAACGGTTGTATTCGTCGACACTACGTGCCGAACCAGAATAATATGTGTCGCGGGGGATGCCAAAGCTGGCACGATCGCGAGCCACATTCTTCTTAGACGGAACGAAGTACATGTCATCGTCCTGTGCAACTGCGGAGAGCGAAACGGCTCCCAGCAAGACTGTCAAAAGAAACCACTTTTTCATATTGCTTGTTGTTTTTAATGATTCACGATGCAAAAATACTGCTAATTTTGATGCAAAAATACGGAAAAACCCTAAAACATGATAGGATTTTCCCTATTTTTTTTAATTTTGCACCCGAAATAGCGAAAATAATGAAGTATTACGAGGTGAGATTCCACATTTCGGCTCCGGAAGAGCTGTTGCAAGACGTTCGCGACGTGTTGGCAGCCCTGGCCGGCGAGCTGGGTTTCGAATCGTTTGAGGATACCCCCTACGGACTGAAGGGCTATGTGCAACAAGCATGCCTCGAGCCTGCAGCCATCGACGAACTGACAGCCGCTCTGCCTTTCGAAGGGGTGAGCGTTCAGAGCGAGGTGGCCCAGGCCGAAGACAAGGACTGGAACCAGCAATGGGAGGAGGAAGGATTCGACCCCATCGCCGTGGGCGGCCACCTTATTATACATGATGGTCGCCACCTGCCCGACGGTGTCAGCAACGACGACACCGACGAAGAAATGCTTTCAGTGGAGATTGATGCCAAGCTGGCCTTTGGCACTGGTAATCACGCCACTACACGCATGATGGCCGAGGCAATCATGGAAAGCCAACTGGAAGGGAAGACCCTGCTCGATTGCGGAACTGGAACGGGTGTGTTGGCCATCGTGGCGCTATTGAAAGGGGCACGACAGGCCGTGGGCTACGACATCGACGAGTGGAGCGTCCGCAACGCCAACCACAATGCTGTGCTGAACAGAGTCGACGGCCGCTTCACCTCCATCTTGGGAGACGCCGCCGTCATAGAAGACCTCCCCCTCCACTCTTTCGACGTGGTGACGGCCAACATCAACCGCAACATTCTACTGGCCGACATGCCTCGCATGCTTCAAGCCCTGAAACCCGACGGCACGCTGCTACTGAGCGGCTTCTACCAGGAAGACATCGCCCTGCTGCAAGCAAAGGCCGAGAGCCTGGGGCTGAGCGTGCATTCGACACGCCATGAGGGCGAGTGGGCCATGATGGAACTGCGAAACAAAAACTAAATTAAACAGAGCGAATGAAACGACTGATCATCTTCCTGTTGTCGCTGACATGCGTCCTATCGTCTCAGGCTGTGCTGAAGGAGCAGAACTTGGAACAGACGCTCAAGGTGCTCCGTTCAGAGCTGACCGAGCGTCACCAAGAGCTGGAGGGCATGGCAGGGCTACGCAAGGAGCAGGCGCGCGAAATCATACAACAGCTGCGCGAGACCATACGCCGGAGCAACCAGAACGCCCTGATGCTCTACTCGCAACAGCAGAACTACGTCTTCGACCTCACCTACGCCTGCCACGAGGCCACCGAGCAGTTTGTGAAGTTCCAAAGCCAACAGCTGCCCTTCAAGTCGTATATAGAAAAACTCGACGCAGAAATATCAAAATACGACAGCCTGACTATCAGCATACGAAACATTCGCCCCAACATGCTGGAAGCGGCTGCGAAGACCGACCGCGCCGTGTGCCTGACGCTGGCCACCAGCATCCGCAACATGCTGGAGTCGGCACGCCAGCAGATGGCCGAATACGTCAACATCTACGAGAACACCGAGCAACGGCTGAGCAACCTGAACGACTATGCCAACCAGCGCTACAACGACATACAGAAAGGCATCTTCCGCAATGGCGGCGAGAACTACATCTCGCTACTGAAAAATTTCAGCCAGCGATGGAAGAAGATGCTCGAAAGCGTTAGAGACAAATACCGCCCCTCGAAGCAACAGAGCGATTGGGACAGCCGGGTAATCATCGGACTGTTCATGATGATAGCCTTCTACGTGGTGGTGGTCATCCTGCTCAACATGCTGGCCTTCCGCTTCATGCCCAAGCGCCTGCGCACCGACGAATTCAAGAAGAAGCGCACGTGCATCATCATGGCCACCACGGTGGTGACGTTTGCCATCGTGCTGGGACTGCTGCGCGCCACACTCCACCAGAACTTCTTCATCATGGCCAGCGGTCTGCTCATCGAGTATGCCTGGCTGCTGGGCGTCATCCTCATCTCGCTGCTGCTACGCGTCAACGGTGACCAAATCAAGAGCGCCTTCCACATCTACGCCCCGCTGGTGCTGGTGGGCTTTATCGTCATCGGCTTCCGCATTGTGCTCATACCCAGCGAACTGGTGAACATGGTGTTCCCCATCATCCTGCTGTTGTGCTCGGTGTGGCAATGGCTCGTCATACGTCGCCACAACAAGAACATCCCGCGCAGCGACATGTTCTACACCTACGTGTCGATGGCCATCTTCATCTTCGCCCTCGCCTGTTCGTGGCTGGGCTACACGCTCTTGGCCGTGCAGATACTCATCTGGTGGATCATGCAGCTCACGTGCATTCTCACCATCACCTGCGTCATCAGCTACCTGAAGCTCTACGGCAACCGCCACCACTACGACGAGCGCCCCATCACCCAGTCGTGGCTCTATCTGTTCCTCTACAAGGTGTTGCTGCCCATTCTGGGCGTCTTCTCGGTGATGCTCAGCATCTACTGGGCCGCCAACGTGTTCAACCTGGGCGACCTGTGCTGGCAAATCTTCCGCAACAACTTCATTAATATGGAGAACCTGAAGGTGAGCATCCTGAAGTTGTCGATGGTCGTCAACCTTTGGTTCCTCTTCCGCTACATTGCCAGCACAATTCTCGCCTTGATGCGCCTGCACTTCCAGCAAAGCGACCCCTCGACGGCCGCCAGCCGCGAGGTGATGGGACGCAACGTGATTCAGGTGCTGGTGTGGGGCGTGTGGCTCATGATGTCGCTCAGCATCCTGCACATCAGCGTGGCGTGGCTGCTGGCCATCAGCGGCGGATTGAGCACGGGTATCGGTTTCGCATCGAAAGACATCATCGAGAACATCTACTACGGTGCTACGCTCATGGCAGGCCGCGTGAAGGTGGGCGACTGGATTGAGGTCGACGGCACCATGGGTAAGGTGAACAGCATCAGCTACACCGCCACCGTGGTGGAGACGCTCTACGGCGAGGTCATCACCTTCCAGAACAGTCAGCTCTTCACCAAGAATTATAAGAACCTGACGCGCAACCACGGCTACGTGCTGGCCACGGTCAACTTCAGCGTGGCCTACGGCTCGAACCTCAAGCAGGTGACCACACTGGTGGAAGAGGCCGTCAACGGAATGCGCCACAAGTGGACCGACCACACCAAGAAAGCAAAAACCGTGGTGGGCGCTATGGGCGAGTCGAGCGTCGACTTCAAGCTTTACATCTGGGCCGACGCCGTGAAGCGCGTCTATGTGGTCAGCGACGTGCTGAAGACCATCTACGACACGCTCTACCAGAACGGCATCGAGATTCCGTTCCCGCAGCGCGACATTCACATCAAGCAATAATAAGAACCAAGCGATTGATATAAAAAGAAAATGAGCCAAATCATCCAACCCATCAACTATGAGCGACTGCTCGACATGCGACAGACCGAACAGGGCATCAAGCTCATCAAGGAGTTTTTCCAGCAGAACCTGAGCACCGAGTTGCGTCTGCGCCGCGTCACTGCCCCCCTCTTCGTCTTGAAAGGACTGGGCATCAACGACGACCTAAACGGCGTGGAGCGCCCCGTCACCTTCCCCATCAAGGACTTGGGCGACGCCCGTGCCGAGGTGGTGCACTCGCTGGCCAAGTGGAAAAGGCTGACGCTGGCCGAATACCAGATTGAGCCTGGCTACGGCGTCTATACCGACATGAACGCCATCCGCGCCGACGAGGAACTCGACAACCTGCACTCGCTCTACGTTGACCAGTGGGACTGGGAGGCCGTGATACGCCGCGAAGACCGCACCCTGCGCTTCCTGAAGAACGTGGTGGAACGCATCTACGCCGCCATACGCCGCACCGAGTACCTCACCTGCGAGACCTATCCACAGCTGCGACCCTTCCTGCCCGAGAAGATTCACTTCATCCATGCCGAGGAGCTGTTGCGCATGTATCCCGACAAGACACCGAAGGAACGCGAGGACGCCATCTGCGAGGCCTACGGCGCCGTGTTCGTCATCGGCATTGGCGGCAAGCTCTCGAATGGCGAGAAGCACGACGGTCGCGCCCCCGACTACGACGACTGGAGCACGATTGCCGAAGACGGACGCGCCGGACTCAACGGCGACATCCTCATTTGGTATCCTGTGCTGGGCCGCTCCTTCGAGCTGTCGTCGATGGGCATCCGCGTCGATGCCAAGAGCCTGCTTCGCCAGCTGAAGCTGGAGCATGAGGAGCAGCGCGAGCAACTATATTTCCACCAACAACTGCTTCAAGGCCGTCTGCCCCTGAGCGTGGGAGGTGGTATCGGGCAGAGCCGCCTTTGCATGGTGTTGCTCCACAAAGCTCATATTGGAGAGATTCAGGCCAGCATCTGGCCCGACGACATGCGACAGGAATGCCGCCGACTGGGAATGCCACTTATCTAACGAAAGATATGGAAGTCATACAGAGTTTTACTATCGACCACACGCATTTGAAGCCCGGCATTTATGTGTCGAGAGAGGACAAGGGCTTCAAGACCTTCGACCTGCGCATCACCGAACCCAATCAGGAACCCGCCGTCGCCCCAGCCGCCATGCATAGCCTGGAGCATCTGATGGCGACATGGTTCAGAAACAGCGAGGTAAAGGACGATGTGGTCTACGTGGGGCCGATGGGCTGTCTCACGGGCATGTATATTATCATGCTGGGCGACTATTCGGTGCAGGATATGCGCCGACTGACCATCGCTTGTTTAGAGTGGATTCTGACTCAGGATGAAGTGCCGGCAACGCGCCCTGAGGCTTGTGGCAACTACCTGCTCCACGACCTGCCTATGTGCAAGTGGGAGAGCCGCCGCTATCTCCATCGCCTGAAAAACGATTTCCATAGCGAGTACACCAAATTACAAATCACCTTGCACGATGGTCGGCTTTTCGCAGATGCCTAAGCCCATCGTGCAAGGTGAAATGACGTGATAACGCTATAACGTTATTACGGGAAACAAACTACATTCGTCCGCCGAAGCCGCCGCCTCCGCCGCCGAAGCCACCTCCGCCGCCGAAACCGCCGCCTCCACCACGAGGACCACCGCCGCCGCGACCGCCACGAGGACCACCTTCGCCTTCGCCACCTTCGCCGCCTTCGCCGCCACCGCGTCGGCCACCGCCCCAGCCACTGCTGCTGCGACCTCCAAAGAGATTCAAACGGTAGCTCACGTGCAGCATGGCATAGCTGGTGATGGCGTTCACCTCGCTGTCGCGCCAGCCATTGGCGTTGACAGTACGGCTGAAGTTGGTCTGCTCGTGCAGGATGTCGTACCACTGCAGCATCACGGTGAGTGCCCTGCCACGCAGGAAGCTGTAGCTCAGCTGGGCGTTCCAAATCAATTCATTTGTGTTTAGCGTAGCATCGCTGTAGCCTCGCTTACTATAGACGTGGAAGTCGGTGGTAAGTGTTGGCAGCGACGCCGCATTCCTTGGGCGACCCTTTAGCTGATTGGGGTCGAGCCGCATATTGCCGCCGTAGTTGAAATTCCAGGTGGTAAGGTTACGCGATGCCTGCAGACGGTTCTCGGTGCGGGCGTAGGTCGTACGGAAATTCAGCGAGAAATTAAACCAGCGGTTGCGGTAGCTGAGCGACAGGTCGGGCGAGAAGTTGTAGGTGTGTGTGACGTTGCGGTCGGGGATGGCCGTGCGGTTCAGGTTCACGTAGCCAATCTGGTGATTGTAGCTGCCGTTGATACCTCCGCTTATGTCCCAACGGTTCAGCGTGTCGAGTCCGATGTTGAACGAGCCACCACCGTTCACACTCCAGTTACCGTTGATGTTCTCAGGGCGAGAGATGCGTCCGCCCGTGGTCTCATTGTAGGTCACCACGTTACCGATGGAGTTGTTGGTGCGCCGCATGCTGGCGTTAAAGCTATAGCTCCAGTGGCATTGCGCCTTGGGAACTTGGAAGCCCAGGCTGTCCTCCACCAACGTCGGTGTACGCTGCTTCTGGAAGTTGGTGCTCAAGTTGTAGGTGAACGAGGGTTTCAGTCCCGGATTACCCATGGAGATGTTGAGCGGGTTGGTGTCGTCGTAGATGTCGAGCATCTGTGTGATGCTGGGTTGCGACGTGTTGCCGCGCAAGGTCACCTGCAGGTTGGTTTGCTGGTTGAAGCGATAGCGCAGGTTCAGCGTGGGCGAATAGTTGGTCACTGTGCGCGTGGTGTCGATGGGCACGCCCAGATACTGCTGTATGTAGTGCGAATGCTGGGGCTGGATGGTCACACCCGCGTTCATATTCAGTTTATCGCGCACCATGCGCAATTGCAAGTCGATGTTCTGTCCGTCCTCGGTTCGCTCGGAATAACGGCTCAGACGGTCGCTGAGATACATCTCGTAAGGATTGTCGAGATAGCCGAAGAGGCGTGCCCACTCCTGATAGTCGTTGAGCACATCGAGGAAAGCAGGTTCGCCAAGATCGGGGAAGTCGTAGGTAGAGGGGTCGCTCTTCTGGAAGCTATGGTTGAAGCGGTAGTTCAGCTGCAGGAAGATGCCCTGTGCACCGAAGGAGCGTGTGCGGTTTCGGTTGCCAAAGGGGCCTCGCTGCTGCGGGGTGGTATCTTCCGGCTCTGGCTTCGGCTTGAAGGTATAGAGCGGCTCGGTATAGGTGGCGCCGATGGAGTAGCTGAAATTATTGTTTGCCGAGAGCGTGTAGCGGTTGGTCTGATAGGTGGAGTCATTGCCAAACTGGTCTTTCTGCTGGTAGAGGTGTACTGCCGAGAGGTTGGCGTTGCGGTTGTCGCCGTCGCTATAGTTGATGTTTCCGCTGACGGCGATGTTGCGCCCACGACTGCCGAAGCGACGATAGAGCTGCATCTGCGTGCTCAGGTTCTTGTTGGAGCCGTGGCCCAGCGACTTACCTTGACGGTTGTTGACAATCAGCCCCTGCTGGTTCATGTACTCGATGCTTCGCTGGTTCAGGGCATCTGTCACATAGTCGAAGGGATTTGCATTGAACGAGGCATTGCTGGAGAACGAGCGGCTGTCGTTGCTCGAAATGCTCACGTTGGGACGGAACGATACATTGGTGAGGGTGTCAATCGCCCACTGGATGTTCATGTTGCCCGTCCAGCTGTTGTTGCGCGAATAGCTCTGGCTGATGCTGTTCGAGAAGGCGCCACCACGGGTGTTGACGAAGCTCTCAGAACCGTTGCGGCTCCAGTTGTCGGCGTCGTTGCGGGTCCATGTCACGCGGCCGCTCATCCTCAGGTTGGCACCGTTGGGCTTGCGCTGGCTCTCGTAGCTGGCATCCAGGGCGCCGGTCTTCGTCTCGCGCTGACCGTTGCCGTTGCCTCTACCACGACCACCTCGTCCGCTGAAGTTACGGTCGTTCACGTTGTTGGCGTTGCCCATGAAGGTATAGCGCATGGCGCCGAAAGGTTTCATGGCCGTCAGACGAACACCATAGCGATCGTCCGTACCGATGCCCACGTCGGGGTTGGCTTGAATACCGTTACGGGCGCTGCGCTTGGTGGTGAACTCCAACACGAAGTCGTCGTTGCCATCGTCCACACCCGTCATACGGCTCAGGTCGCTCTTCTCGTCGTAGGCCTTCACCTTGTCGATGACATACGAGGGCAGGTTCTTCATCACAGCGTCGTTGTTGCCGGTCATGAAGTCGCGGCCGTCGAGCTTGAATTTCTTCACGTCCTTACCGTTGATGCTGATTTTGCCGTCGTCGTCAATCTTCGCTCCGGGCAGCATCTCCACCAAAGCCTCGATGACCGAGCCTTCGGGCACGCGGAAAGCATCGGCGTTGTAGACCACCGTGTCGTCCTTAATCACCATCTTGGGGATGTTGGCCGTCACCACTGCCTCGTCGAGGAGCACGGCCGAGGGCTCCATTGTCATATTGCCCAAGGCTATCGGACGGCGAGCCACGGTGATGTTTTTCGTCAAGGGCTGATAGCCCAAGTAGGTGACTCGGAGCTGGTAGTTGCCCTGCCCCACCCCGTTGAAAGTAAACGCGCCCTGCGCGCCAGAAAGGACTCCGGCGGTGAACGTGGTGTCGCTCTTACCTATTTTATATAGTTGCAACGTAGCCTTGGACAGGGCTTCACGGGTTTCGGAATCAAGCAACTTTCCCGAAACCGTGGTTTGGGCCATCGCGCTGGATATTGAAAAGACAAAGAAAATAACTACCTGGGCGATAAATCGCGGAAATCTATGCATAGTTTGGCTTTTGGGTTTCTTATTTGTGGTTTTATGACGGACGCATTATAAACCTGTTTAACAACAATTCTCCAATTTAACTTTATTTAATAGCATGGGAAGCCTCGTTTGCCTCCTTTTTCGTACTTTTGCCAAGGAATAATGAAAGAGGACATCTTTTGAGCAACGAGTACTTCCAATTCAAGCAATTCACCATCTGGCAGAGCCAATGCGCCATGAAGGTGGGCACCGACGGCACCCTACTGGGGGCATGGGCCGAGCTGCCCGCCACCGTCAACCCCTCGCCCACCATTCTCGACGTGGGCACGGGCACGGGCATCATTGCCCTGATGATGGCGCAACGCTTCCCGCAAGCCCGCGTGGTGGGCATCGACATCGACGGCGACGCGGCCAACCAGGCAAAGCAGAACGCACAAGCATCGCCCTTCGCCAACCGTGTGGACATTCGGCATGGCGACTTCGGAACGCTCGAGGGCACGGCTTGCTACGAGGCCATCGTGAGCAACCCACCCTACTTCGTCAACACCCTCCGAAGCCCCGACGCCACCCGCACGCTGGCTCGCCATGCCCACACGCTGCCCTTCCGCGTGTTGATGGAACGCTCGTGGCAGTTGCTGACCGATGGTGGCTGTCTCTCGGTGGTGGTGCCCGCCGATGCGCAAGGCATCATCGAGGGCGAGGCGGCTCTGGCGGGGTTCTTCAAGCAACGCGAGTGCCTGGTGTTCACCTCGGCCCGCAAGCCCGCCAAGCGCGTTATGCTGGCCTTCGGCAAGCATAGCACTCCGGTGAAACGGCAACAGCTCACGGTTGGCTCGGAAGAATACGCCGCCCTCATGGCAGATTTTTATCTTGAATAGAGGTGAGAGGTGAGAGGTGAGAAGTGGGAATAACATAATAATAATATGAAAGAAGAAAAATACAAAGCACTGGTTAGTTCCATTGGTTCGCTCATTGAGGGCGAGACCGACATGATTGCCATCATGAGCAACGTAGCAGCCGCCATCCATCAAGAGATGCGGTTTTGGTGGACAGGTTTCTATCGCGTCTGCGGCGAAGAGCTGATTCTCGGCCCGTTTCAAGGGCCAGTGGCCTGTATGCACATTGCCTACGGGCGCGGCGTGTGCGGAACGGCATGGAAACGGGGCGAGACCATCGTGGTGCCCGACGTGGAGCTGTTTCCCGGCCACATTGCCTGCAGCAGCGAATCGAAGTCGGAAATCGTGGTGCCCCTCTTCGGCGACGATGGCCGCGTCATGGCTGTGCTCGACATCGACAGCGAGCGACTCGCCACCTTCGACGACATCGACCGAAAGTATCTGGAAGCCATTTGCCAGCTGATATCCGCAACCAATAACAACTGAAAAATGATAATCGTAATTCTTGTAGCGATGATGATGATGAATGCATGTAACGCACAGACAAGCGAAAGGCCAGGAACCACAGTGGTGAGGCCCGCCACACAAGCCAACCGCTTCTATACGGGCGATGCCATGGAACTCAGCGAGCAGGTCGACAGCCTCCTGGCGCTCCACAAAGGCAGTAATATATATAATAATGTGGCAGCACTCATCGTCCCCCATGCCGGCTACGAGTACTCGGGCAACGTGGCCGCTACGGCCTACACGACGCTCGACCCCAACAAGACCTACAAGCGAATCTTCTTGCTGGGCCCCAGTCACCATGAGTGGCTCGACGGGGCGTCGGTCAACATTGAGGCCGACTACTACGCCACGCCATTGGGCCAAGTGAAGGTTGACCATGAGACGGCCCTGCAACTGACCACGGCCGACAGTCTGTTTGCCTATCACCCCGCCGCCCACGAACAGGAGCATTGCCTGGAGGTGCAACTGCCTTTCTTGCAGAGGCTCTTTGTCCACCACGATAAAGAAGTGCCTCCCATCGTGCCCATCATCGTTTCCACCAACAACTTCAACAAGCTGAAACGAATGGCAGAGGTGCTGAAGCCGTTCTTCACCGACGAGAACCTGTTCATCGTCAGCAGCGATTTCTCGCACTATCCGTCGTATGAAGACGCTTGCGAGGTGGATGCCAAGACGGGAAAGGCCATCGAGACAGGCAACGTAGAGGAGCTGATAGCCACCATCGAGGCCAACGCCCAAAGCGGAAAGCGAAACTTGGCGACGAGTGCCTGTGGCGCCTTCCCCATCATCACCCTCATGCTCATGCTCGACAACCACTATGAGGTGAAGCACCTGCTGTATCAGAATTCTGGCGACGTGGACCGTCATGGCCGTTCTCGCGTGGTGGGCTACCATGCCTTCGCCTTCCTCCGCCAAGAAGGCGGTTTCACGCTCACCGATGCCGAGAAGAAGCACCTGAAGGAGATTGCCCTCAACAGCATTCGTGACTCGCTCGACGGGAAACCCATCTCAAAGGCCTCGCTCACCGACCGTTCCTCAGCTCTCACCTCCAAGTGCGGTGCTTTCGTGTCGCTGCATAAGCACGGTCAGTTGCGTGGTTGCATTGGCCACTTCGGCGAGGATATCGCCCTGTACCGGGTAGTGGCCGAGATGGCGCGTGCCGCCGCCTTCGAAGACCCGCGCTTTCAGCCTTTGCGCCGCGAGGAGCTGGCCGACATCGACATCGAGATCTCCGTGCTCACGCCGATGCGACGCATCAAGAGCATCGACGAGTTTGAGTTGCACCGTCATGGCATCTATATCCGAAAAGGCTATCGCAGCGGAACGTTCCTACCACAGGTGGCCGACGAGGTGAACTGGACGAAGGAGGAGTTCATTGGGCATTGCTCACGCGACAAGGCCGGCATAGGATGGGATGGCTGGCGCGATGCAGAACTATATGTATATGAAGCTATTGTATTTTAATCATTGAACCTTTAGTTATGAAGAAAATAGTATTGATTACAGGCGCAACGAGTGGCATTGGACTGGGTTGCGCAAGGAAGTTTGCCAAGAACGGCGACAAGCTGATTCTGACGGGTCGCAACGAAAAACGATTGGCAGAGATCAGCAAGGAACTGACTGAGAAAGGCACACAAGTGCTGACGATGGTCTTCGATGTGCGCGACCGCGAAAAGGCAAAGGCGTGCTTCGATGAGCTACCAGAGGAATGGAAGGACATCGATGTGCTGGTGAACAACGCTGGTCTTGCACTGGGCTTGGAGCCTGAGCATGAAGGCAACCCCGAAGACTGGGAGACCATGATCGACACCAACATCAAAGGGCTGCTCACCATGACGCGGCTCATCGTGCCGGGGATGGTGGAGCGCAACCATGGGCACATCATCAATATCGGCTCCGTAGCTGGCGATGCAGCCTACGCTGGTGGTAATGTGTATTGCGCCACCAAGGCTGCCGTAAAGGCTTTGACCGATGGGCTGCGCATCGATGTGGCCAGCACATCCCTTCGGGTGACAAACCTCAAACCGGGACTGGTGCAGACGAACTTCAGCAATGTGCGCTTCAAGGGCGACGAAGAGCGTGCCCAAAAGGTGTATACAGGCATCAAACCCCTCACTGGCGACGACATTGCCGATGTAGCAGTCTACGTAGCCAATGCCCCAGCGCACGTGCAGATAGCCGAAGTCCTTATCCTCGCCACCCACCAAGCCAGCGGTAGCGTCATCGCAAGAGGATATTGATTACCGGTGGGTTTATAGGTAGGTTCAATAAAACGCAAAATTCATGCGCAGCCCTTCCCCTCCCCTTCTTGAGTCCCTCTGGTAGCAAGCGTCCCCAAGGGGCCGAGCGGAAGGGAGGGGAAGGGCTGCGCAACCAAAACGAAACAATAGAAGTTACCTTATACTGTCAATAGTCTATAGTCAAAAATCTATAGTCTAAAGTCTAAAAGTCTATAGTCTAAAGTCAAAAATCTACAGTCTAAAGTCGAAAATCTATAGTCTAAAGTCGATACTCTACAGTCTAAAGTCTAAAAATCTACAGTCTAAAGTCAAAAAACTATAGGCTAAAGTCGATACTCTACAGTCCTCAAAATTTTGGTAACGACTTTTTGAAATTTGGTAACGACTTTTTGAAAAATCTCGTACGAGATTTTTTGCCGTCTCATGAACAAGTAAAATAAGGGGGTTATTGCATCCCCAAAAACGGGGTTGCAGGGGTCGTTTCTACAGGCCACGTGCCTTCCAGATGCGTTCCTTGGCGGCGTTGATTTCCTGGAACTTCTTTTCGGCGGCCTTGCGCACGTCTTCGCCCAGCTTGGCCACCCGGTCGGGATGGTGTTCCAGCGCCAGTCGGCGATAGGCCCGGCGCAGCTCGTCGTCGGTGGCCTGCGGGCTGACACCCAGCACGCGGTAGGCATCTTCGAGCGAGTCGCCCTTCAGGTGGAGCATCGAGTCCACCTCGCTGGTGTTCATCTGCATCCAGCGGGCCACGTCTTTCAGCGCATCCACCTCGCTGCTGTCCACCTGCCCGTCGGCCTGTGCAATCATCACCAGGAAATTGAGCAGTTGCAGCCGACCGCTATAGTCGAGGAAACGAGCGGCCTCCTCACAACTCTGGCGGATGGTGCGGCGGAAGGCCACACGCCCCTGCCGTTTCTCCTCGTCGAAGAGGCGCAGCAGGATGTCGTTGCCCTGTTGTTCAGCCTCTGCGCCGAAGTTCTGGCGCAGGAACCCACGCACCATCTCCATCTCCGAGTGCATCACGCGCCCGTCGGCACGGATGATGTAGGCGGCCATCACCAACATCGACAGCAGGAAGCTGTTGCGGTCGCCTTGCTGCTGGTTGCTGTAGGTTTGTTGTGTTTGTTCTTGCGAACCAAAGGTGCGCTCGCCGCCCTGACTCTGTGAAGTCGACGATGACGACTCAAACAGCGAGCCCAGGAGGAATCCCAGGATTCCCCCTATCGGCCCGAGCACAATCCAGCCTAAGTAGCCGGCAATCCATTTGCCCAGTCCCATCAGCCAATGACGTTCATCAGGAAGTCCACAGCCCCGTTGACACCAAACTGACGCACGTTGAGCGCCACGTCGTAGTTGCGCGCATCCTGCCAGTCGAGTCCGGTGAAGGTCTTGGTGTAGAGCTCACGCGAATAGTCGTTGTCTACAATCATGGCAGCGGCATCCTGCTCCGAGATGTCGAACTTCTCGGCAATGCGGCGCCTACGACATTCGTCGTCGGCATGGACAAAGATTTTCATGGCGTTGACGTGGTCGCGGAAAATATAGAATCCGCAGCGGCCCACGATGACGCACGACTCTTGTGCGGCAATGCGACGGATGGTGGCAGCCTGAGCATCGAAGAGCCTACGGCTGGTCTGGTCGTGCTCCTGTCCGTTATACTCCGCACCAGCCATATATTGGCGATAGAAGGTGGTGAAATCGTCGCGCCACAATGGGTTGCGCATCTCAATCTTCTCCACAGCATCCTCCACGTCGCCAAACTTCCGGGCCACCTCATTGATGATTTGCTTGTCGAGCAGCTTCACGCCCAGCCTTCGGGCCAGCTCGGCTCCAATCTCATGGCCGCCGGTACCAAACTGGCGGCTGATGGTGATGACGAATCTTTCCTGCTTATTCATAATTATATAAGTTTTAAGTTTTCTTTTTGCAAAATTACGATAAAAAAATGAAACAACCAAATAAAAACGCGTCATTTTTTCTTGGCCAAACCTTTACTGTCCATGTTGAATTGTAAACACCACGTAACATTTGACAAATGATGTTACGCCACGCAAATTCTTTGTAACAATCGATGGGGTATATATAATAATAATGTAATACCTTTGGCAACGAAAAGCCTTAGGGCATATTAAATCATATTAACTAACACTATCATCTGCTGAAAAAAGGAATAAAACGTGAAAAAGTCAAATGTAGCAAAAGCCCCCCATGTTGCTGGCCCTGATAGGCCTGCTCCCATTGCCATGCATTCTCGTAGAAATACACACTACAGGAAGGCTTTTTGTAAATTTTTGGCGTTTTTCATGTAAAAATATGCACTTTTGTAAAGAAATTTAAACTTTTATTTAAAAAAGTTTGCCGTAATAAAAAAAATAGTGTAATTTTGCATACGATTCGGACTATACATATTTCAACTATATAGATATTAACTTAAAAAAGGATCAAAGACATGAACCTAAACGACTCTTCCTAACCCCCAGCCGCAAGCCCGCCAATCAGGCTTGTAGGCTACCGTGAAGCGGTTGATTCCGCTCAAAAACCATTTGTATTCATTACAAACCATTTTAATTATAGTAAATACTAAAGTATGAATCGAAAATTTAGAAAGACAGTGCTGTTGATGGGTGCCATGACACTGATGGGTGTTGGTTACTCTTCAACTGCCAATGCCGCTGATTCTGTTTTAGAGGTTCAGCAGGCAACGAAGAGGATTACAGGTACTGTAGTCGATGCGCAAGGCCCAATCATCGGAGCCAGCGTTCAGGAGAAAGGTACCACGAATGGTACAGTTACTGACCTTAACGGTAATTTTACGCTTAACGTGAAGGTGGGTGCTACGGTTGTAGTATCCTACATCGGCTATGAAACCCAGGAAATCAGAGTGGGTAATCAGTCGAATTACAACGTCACGCTGGCTGATGACAACGCTCTGCTCGACGAAGTGGTGGTCATCGGTTATGGTACCCAGAAGAAAAAGTTGGTGACCGGTGCTACGGTTCAGGTGAAGGGTGAGGAAATCGCAAAGATGAACACCACCAACGCCCTGGAGGCCATGCAGAGCCACACTCCTGGTGTGCAGATCACACAGTCGTCGACACAGCCTGGTAAGGGATACAAGGTTTACATCCGTGGTATCGGTACCACTGGTGACTCCAAGCCGCTTTATGTGATTGACGGTGTTGCTGGCGGTAGCCTCGACGACATCAACCCTGCCGATATCGAGAGCATCGACGTGCTGAAGGATGCTGCTTCGGCTGCCATCTACGGTGCCCGTGCTGCAAACGGCGTTATCCTGGTTACTACCAAGCAGGGTAAGGCTGGCAAGGTTGAGCTTACCTACAATGGCGCCATGGGTTGGTCAAACGTCTACAAGCGCCCACAACTCCTCAATGCCCAGCAGTACATGACCATCATTGACGAATACTCCTTCAATGTCAATGGTCAGAAGATGGATTGGGCCGGCTTCGTTCCCCAGAGCATTCTCAACAAAGTGAACAACGGTTGGGAGGGCACCGACTGGTGGGATGCCTTCACAAACGACAATGCCCAGCAGCAGAATCATTCTGTGACCCTGACTGGTGGTACCGACCGCTCCAAGTTTGCCATGTCCTACACCTATACTGGCAACGAAGGTATCATGGGTGCCGACAAGGCTTCTTACTACAAGCGCCACACCATCCGCCTCAACAGCGACCACGTGCTCCTGAAGGCTAAGGACTTCGATGCCATCACCATTGGTGAGAACATCTCCATTGGCTACAACAAGAGTCACGACCTGGCTGAAGACGGTATGTACTGGAGCTATATCCACAGCCTACTCCAGACTTGTCCGCTCATGCCACAGTATGCTGACAATGGCGACATTTATACTTATCAAGATTTCACGGGTAATGTCACCTATGGCCAAGGTTGGAACTCTTCTTTGTTCAGCAACCCATGGGAGAACCTCGACAAGGGTGGTTTTAACTCCCAGGCAGAGAGCCGCAACATCAATGCCAGTGCTACTGCTTTCGCTATCATCCAGCCCATCAAGGGTCTGAGATTCCGCACGCAGTTCAACTACAACTGGGGTTCTGGCGCATATCGTAACTTTGGTGAGCCTCGCTCTTCTGGTTATGGTAATGCCACAAGTACCACCTATAGTGTAAGCCAGAACGCTTGGTTGAATACTTCATGGTCAATAGAGAATACCCTTACATACGATCTTCCGATTATTTCTGGTCACAAGATCAGTGCCATGGTCGGTCAGAGCTTCCAGAGCAGCGCATGGAGTGTAAACGTTGGTGGATCTAACACTGTTCAATGGGGCGACCAACTCGCAACGTTGAAGGGTTGGGATTCTGCATACCTGTCTAACTTCAAACTCTCAAATGTTACTGACATCGGCCTCACAGGCAACCCCAATGATGAGGAATATCTTGCTTCTTGGTTCGGTCGTGTGACTTGGGACTGGAACGAGAAATACATGGCCACCGCAACCCTGCGTTATGATGGTTCCAGCATCTTCACCGATGGCAAGCGCTGGGGTGTATTCCCATCTGTATCTGCAGGTTGGGTCATCAGCAACGAGCCTTTCATGGAGAGCACCAAGAGCTGGATGGATTTCTTGAAGTTCCGTGTATCTTGGGGTCAGAACGGTAACAACCGCATCTCCAAGTATCAGTATCTGGCTACCATCGCTCTGTCAGGTGACGCAAACGACAGCGGTTATAAGTTCGGTTCTGACATGCAAACTTCTACCAGTGGTACTCCACATACTGGTGCTTACGCTAACATTGTTCCCAATCCCGACCTCACTTGGGAAACTTCTGAGCAGCTTGACTTTGGTATCGACGCCCGTTTCCTCAACAACCGTCTGGGCGTAACCTTCGACTGGTATAAGAAGACCACAAAGGACTGGCTGATTGGTGGTAACCTGCTTGCCATCTATGGTACCAATCCCGCTGCCATCAATGGTGGTGACGTGGAAAACAAAGGTATTGAGCTCGCACTTACCTGGAACGACAAGATTGGCAAGGACTTCGGCTACAACGTAGGCGTTAACTTTGCCACCAACAAGAACGAGGTTACCCGTATCGCCAACGACAACCACTACATCAATGGTCCCAGTGGCGTGCTCTCACAGGGTACTGAGTACATCTACCGTGCAGAGGAAGGCAAGCCCATCGGCTACTTCTATGGCATGTCCTACAGCGGCATCTGGCAGAATCAGGCACAAATCGATGCTGCAAAGCAAGCTGGCAAGGCCGTTCTTGACAATGCACAGCCTGGTGACTGCATCTGGGATGACTGGAATGGTGATGGTGTGATCACCTACGCAGAAGGTGATGCTTGCGACCGCCATGAGATTGGTAATCCCAACCCCGACGTGATGCTTGGCATCAACCTCGGCCTGACCTATAAGGGCTTCGACTTCGCTGTCAACGGCGCTGGCGCATTCGGTATGCAGATCATGCAATCCTACCGTTCATTCAGTGATGCTCCTTACCAGAACTACGACACCAAAATCCTGAATCGTTGGGTTGGTGAAGGTTCCACTAACGAGATGCCCCGCATTTCAAGTACTGGTAGTGAGAATACCAACTGGGTATCTATCCGTTACATGGAGGATGCCGACTACTTCAAGATTAAGACCGTGACACTGGGTTACGACTTCAAGAACATCTGGAAGTCTTGCCCGTTCCAGCAGCTCCGCTTCTATGTTCAGGCACAGAACCTTTGCACATTCACTGGTTACTCTGGACTCGATCCTGAGGTGGGTAACTCTGCTGGTGGCAACGGATGGGCTTCTGGCATAGACCTGGGTCTCTATCCGCCCTCACGTACTTATCTGGTAGGTGCAAGTATTAAGTTCTAAGATTGAAAAATTGAAGAATTGAAAAATTGAAGATTGAAAGTTATGAAGAAATATATTTTATCAGCATTAGTTGTTTCAACAGCAACTGTGTTTACGGCTTGTAATGACATGCTGGACACCGATCCGCGTGTTACAGAGATGACCTCGGCAACTTTCCCTGGAAAGCCTGCAGATGTGGAGGCATTGAATGCAGCTACCTATAGTATTATGAGTACGCTGGGTGGCGGCGACCAAAGTGGTATCTGTAATAATCCTTTCTACTGGTGGTGTATGATGTCTGACGAGTGCTACGGAAGTGGTGGTCTTCAGGACAACGTGAATAAGTCACTGCATCATTTCACAACTGCAAGTTCCAACCAGTATGAGCAGGATTTCATCCTTCTCTATGGTGGTATTTCACGTGCCAACAACCAGATTGAAACCATCGACAATGTGGCTTGGACCGAGGCTCAAAAGGCCCAGCGCAATCAGCTGCTCGGTGAGGCATTCTTCATGCGTGGTTTCTACACTCTGTTGCTTACCCAGTTGTATGGCGATGTGCCTCTGATTACCTCTACCACAATCACTGAAGAGATGCAGGAGGAAGTGAGTGCTAAAGATGTAATCTATCCACAAATTTTTTCCGACTTCACTTCTGCCAAGAATCTTATGAAAGCAATTGGCCCCAAGAGCTCAGAACATGGTTCTGGACATGCTGACAAATATGCAGCCGAAGCCTTCATGGCTCGTGCATGGATGTTCTGGGCCGGCTTCTATATGGGAGTCAAGGAACTCGCCACAGGCGATGCCTCCATCGACCTTGTAGAACAGGAAGGTTGCCCCGCCGGTTCCAAGATTGCAAAGGATGATGTTGTCGCTGCCCTAAAGGACATCATTGACAATGGTGGCTACATGCTTTGTAAGGATTTCCGCTCACTCTGGCAGTACTCCAACAGTTTTCTTTGGGATGAGGCGCACGATGATGCTTTAAAGGCAGCAGGTAAAAGACAATATGCATACATCGCTGATATGGATCGTGCCGACTGCTTCGACCAGCCTGGCATGGGTAACGGTAACACCGAGGAGATCTTCCAGATTCAGTTTATGAATGCTTCTAGCTGGAATATCGGTGGTACATACTGCAACCCGCGTATGTATTCCAACTATCTGTCTTGCTTCTGGGGTCTTCGTAATGGTGCCACCAATGACAATGGTCGTCGTGACAAGACTTATCCCTTCAACCAGGGTTGGGGACAAGGTACTCCTTCATGCAACCTTTGGGACGATTGGGATAATGCAGATCCCCGTAAGCTTGCTACTATGATCGACCTCGACAATGAGCTTGAGGGTTATACGTATGAGAAGGATGACAACGAGGAGTCTGGCTATGCATGTAAGAAATACGCTGAGGTTAATCTATGGGCTAACGCGAGCGACAACGATGCATGGTGGGAGCAGTGTGAGGGATATTCTACCAGCTCACTTGCTAACCCCCAGCAGGGTGACCACTTTGAGGACTTCTACCTGATGCGCTATGCCGACGTGCTCCTGATGATGACCGAGCTGACAGGCGATGCCCAGTACATGAACCAGGTTCAGAAGCGAGCTGGCGTAACTCAAACAGGATACTCTTTGCAAAATGTTCAGAACGAGCGTCGTTGGGAGTTCGCACTTGAAGGTCTTCGTTTCAACGATTTGCGTCGCTGGTCTGGTATCAACGCAGATGAAAGCTCTATGGCTGCCAAGGCTCTGCAGGCTCAGAAGGGTAAGCAGATTACCTGCTATGGTAAGCACAATGCAAAGGTTTCTTTGGAACACATGACTTGTTCTTGGTCTAAGCGTTACAAAGACACCAACGGTTTCTTGCCAAAGCCTCAGGCTCAGATCACTCTGATGAACGGGAAGATGAAGCAGAACCCAGGATGGGATGAAAATACTCCTGCGGAAGAGTGGACATATAAAGTTATTTATTAATTATTTCAAGTAAACAATATGAAAAAGATATTTTTGATTTTTGCCGTTCTCGGTGCTTTTGTTGCCTGCGATCCTGTTCAGGAAGACATCAGCAATGGCGGTCATATCTCTATTGACGAGCTAAAGGCAAAGACCACTGTCACTGTTGACAAGGCTGCCAGTGGCGCTAACGGTAACGTCGTTACCTGTCAGACCTCAGCACCTGTCAATGCGAAGTGGATGATTGGTGACAAGGAATTCATAGGTAACTATGCATGGAAAAAAATGAAGATTGGCGAGTACACCGTCGTTCTGACTGCTCTTTGTCCTGATGGTACTGAACTGACTGCAGAATACGCTGTATCATGTCAGGAAATTACAAACGAGCTTGAGAAGATTTATATCTATGGCGATCCTGCAAATGGTCAAGAGCCTGCTGTCCTCGGTCCTGGTGACGCAGCAGCTGGACGTTTCAGCGATGGTGAAGGTAAGTATTTCCCATTCCTCTCAGACGATGTGTACTTCGGTAAGAAGACGCTCATCTTTGATATTATTGCTGCGGAAGAAGGCCCATTCATCTGGGGTTCTGACGTCGGTTGTACTTGTCGCATCATGAGCGGCTGGTGGGATGGTCCCTTCGCAGATAATGTTCCTCTTTCTGTAGGTTTGTGGGAGCTTCCTATCACCGATGATATTGCAAACACATGCGCTAAGGGTGCTACTGCCCATGACCTGGATATCATGATGACACGCGGATCTGTTACCATCAAATCTGTTTACTATGAGGAATAATCATTCCTTATTGGTATAATTTGTAAATAGGCTGACTCAATCAAATGAGTCAGCCTTTTATAGCAAAAAAATGAATAAACAAAGCAAACTATCTGGTGCCATCCTCTATGGAAGTCTGGTGGCTTTCATCGGGTTTGTCGTATATATATTATTTATCAATCAAGAGGTGTTCTATACGGCGCACGACCGTTCCGAGTTTATCTTTGGTGCACCGTTCTACCATACACTCCTATCGAAGCCCTTTGGCCTAATGCAGTATGTGGGAGCCTGGCTCACACAGCTCTTCTATCATCCAGTCTTCGGTGCTGGTGTGCTGTTGGCCATTTGGGTGTGTATTTTCTTTGTGGGTGTTAAGTCATTCAGGCTGCGGGGCAGTGCTTCCGCGCTAATGCTCTTGCCTGTAGCCTGTCTGCTAGTCTCTGTTGTCGATTTAGGCTATTGGATTTATATCTCCACCATCAGGGGCTATTGGTTCTCGCAGTCGGTAGGCTATCTCCTCATGCTGCTGCTTTTGTGGGCAGCACGGTGCACGCCGCGCAAATGGCATCTTGCCTGGTATCTGCTGGGCTTTTGCATTTATCCTGTGCTCGGATGGTTTGCTATGCTTTTCGTACTTTGTCTCGCGCTTTCAGGAAAACCCTCCTGGCGCGAGCTGATAGCCATTTTCCTGCTCATCTTTGCAGCGGGCATCTGGCATACGCTGCTTTATTCGAACATCAAATTCGACGATGTCATGATGGCAGGTTTTCCTCGTATCGAAAACCCACTTGACAGAAGCGAATATCTTTCCATCCCGTTCTGGGTGCTGGGTGCTGTCTCTGTGCTCATACCTTTTGGTCGTTTAGTATATTTGTCGTTTAGTCGTTTGGGAAAGTCATCCACCAAGGATTCATCCCCAAACGACCAAACGACCAAACGACCAAACAGCCTAACGACCATTTTTGTCCCAGTGTTATGTGCCGTTGCAGGCATCGTCTTTACCTGTTCGCTTATGTTTCGCGACCAGAACTACGTCGACGAAATGCGCATGGTGCGCTATGCTTCCAACGACAACTGGCAGGAAGTCCTGCGTATGGCCGAAGGAAACAAGAAACCAACCGTTACTATGGTATTTCTAAAAAACATTGCCCTGATGAACGAAGGAGGATTGCTCAACCATTCGTTTAAGAGAGGTAACATTAGTTTCCCAACCTTCAACCCTGATTCTCTCCACGTCAGCCTTTTGGAAATCGCATCGCCTCTCGTCTATTACAACTATGGCATGATGAATGAAGCCATCCGTCTAAGTTTTGAGAATACCATACAAAGAGGCTTTTCGCCTTTCTACTTGAAGATGCTTGCCCGCTGTGCCCTGGCGGTTGGAGATAACAAACTGGTGGAGCGCTATACCACCATCCTGCATCATCATCCCTTTTACGACAACTGGCAACCGGCTCCAGTCACAGAAAAGATAAAGGAACTGCAAACATGCTATCCAGATGAGGTTTCTGGCGTAGAAAACACCGATAGCTATATTGTCAATAGCATCAGCTTTTGGTACGAATCCGATAGTAAGGTGGCTTCAGAACAGGCGTTGTTCTATGCCATGATAAGTTGCGACTCACGTCGTTTCTGGGCTTCGCTCCGCAACTATGTGGAGTTGCACATGGACGAGGAATTTCCTGTGCATGCGCAGGAGGCTTATATCTTGTTCATGGATAAGGCTCCAGAAGAAAAGCGGATGATGCTCCCTGTTGAGGAGGACATTTACAATCGCTACAAACAGTTCTGTGAGACGCTGGCAAGACTGGTAAAGCCAGGCAAGACCATTGGAAAGGTAGCGGAAGAAATGAGTAAAGAATGGGGAGACACCTATTGGTATTACAATTATTTCGGTAGACAATATACTAATATTGTTGACAGGAAAGAAAACGAAGTTGCATCATAAGAAAGAAATGAAAAGAAATATCCTTGCGTGTATTTCCATAGTCGGATTTTTGCTGCTCATGTCATCGTGTGCCAATCACCCCGATGTGCCTTCTTCGTCGAAAGAGGCCAAGTGTCTGCCTGCCATCTTCCCCGATTATTGTGATGTTACCGTGCCTTCCAATATCGCGCCACTCAATTTCATGCTCCCTGCCGACCAGTTTGAAGCGTGTGTGGCACGCCTCAGCACGCCCGACGGCCAACAGCAGACCTATGGCAATGGTGTGAAGGTGCAGATACCCGAATCGGAATGGAGTACGATGCTCAACGCCTCGAAGGGCAAGAGTATCAAGGTTGAGGTTTGGGGAAAGGCTACGGGTAGGCGACAGGATGTCGGGAATGAGAAAGAGGGCGAATGGCTGTCGTTCAATCCGTTTGAAATACATGTAGCCGAACATCCGATCGATGAATACCTGTCGTATCGCCTCATCGAACCATCGTATGTTGCATGGACCTACATGGAGATTGCCCAGCGCCATCTCACTACGTTCGAAGAGTCACAAATCTTCAACAACGAGATTACCATGAACGACAATTCAATAGGCCAGTGCATCAACTGCCACAGCTATCAGAACTACAAGACCGACAACATGCTCTTTCACGTGCGTCTCTCCAATGCGGGTACCGTTATTGTGAACGACGGCAAAGTCTCGAGAGTCAATCTGAAGCGCGACTATACCATCTCTGGTGGTGTCTATCCTGCATGGCATCCTACCGCCAAGCTGATAGCCTTCTCGACCAACAAAACACGGCAGGCATTCCACACAGCAAATCCCAACAAAATAGAGGTTTATGATTTGGCCAGCGACATGATTCTCTACGATGTGGAAACCGACTCGGTGAGCGTTGTCTCGGAAGATCCCGACCTCTTGGAAGTTTATCCCACTTGGTCGCCCGACGGCAAATACCTCTATTATTGTAAGTCTGTTCCGCTTCCCGAAGAGTTACAAGGACAAGACATCAGAACCACCTATCCAAAAACACAATACAACCTCTATCGCCGTACTTTCGACGTGGCAACGCACGACTTTGGCGAAGAGGAGTTGGTGTACGACGCAGCCTCGTCAGATAAGAGTGTCACCTTGCCACGCCTCAGCCCCGATGGCCGCTACCTGCTGTTTGCCCTGGGCCAGTATGGCTGTTTTCATAGCAGGCACCACGATGCCGACATCGTTTGCATCCCGATGGACCAATATGATGGCACGGCCCTCACTGGAGAAACCGCTACGACCGTCGACCTCAGCCTCCTCAACAGCGATGGCTATTCCGACAGCTACCCCTCATGGTCGAGCAACGGACACTGGATTATGTGTGCCAGCCGTCGCGACGACGACAACTACAGCCGTGTCTATTTTGCCTACTTCAACAACGGAAAGGTTGAAAAGGCTTTCCTCTTGCCGCAGGAAGACCCCGAACTGCATATCACTCTTCTGAAGAGCTACAACCGTCCGGAGTTCATGGTCGAGCCAGTGAAAATCAGCGTCGAAGAGTTCAGCCGGGTGTTCCTCTAATCACGAAATGTCTTCACCCCACTCCACATCGTGGGCAAATTATTAGACTATAAAAGATTGTAAGATATGGAAAAATATCAATTAGTAGTGCTGCCGTATGCACCAGAGGCTTTAGAGCCAGTTATCAGCCGCGAGACTATTGCATTCCATCACGGAAAGCATCTGGCCGGCTATGTGAATAACCTTAATGCCCTTTTGCCTGGTACAGAATGGGAGGATTTACCCTTGGAGGAAATTGTAAAGCAGGCCAACGGCGGCGTGCTGAACAACGCGGGTCAAATTCTGAACCACAACCTGTATTTCGGACAATTCGCAGCACCGAAAGCCGACAATCTTCCTGCGGGCAAACTCGCCGAGGCTATCGTTCGTGACTTCGGCTCGTTCGAGGCTTTCAAGGATGAGTTTCAGAAGAAGGGGGCCACGCTCTTTGGCTCCGGCTGGGCGTGGCTTTCTTCCGACGCTGACGGCAAGCTCGTCATCACACAGGAGCCAAATGCCGCCAACCCTGTTCAGAAAGGTTTGAAGCCCCTGCTGACCTTCGATGTCTGGGAGCATGCTTACTACCTCGACTATCAGAACCGCCGTCCCGACCACCTCGCCGCCCTTTGGCAGATCATCGACTGGGGCGTCGTCGAGAAC
Organism: Prevotella sp.; assembly: GCA_017619275.1. Classification (GTDB taxonomy): domain Bacteria; phylum Bacteroidota; class Bacteroidia; order Bacteroidales; family Bacteroidaceae; genus Prevotella. The sequence continues at coordinate 34,407 of JAFZSR010000097.1, forward strand.
CGTTACGTCCTATAAATGAAACATATTCTATATACGTTCCTCTTCGGCTTGGCCGTCTTCCTCTTTTTCGGACTGGCCTATCCGCATCATCTGCATTATCAGGAGCAGTACCAACTGTTCCTCTTCGACAACACCTACGTGTGGGAGATTGTCAGGCAGCCCGGAGGCATAGCCGACCTGCTGGGACGTTTCTGTACGCAGTTCTTCCTCTTTGCCTGGGTGGGAGCCCTAATCATTGCCGTCCTGCTCTCTGCGGTGCAGCTGCTGACGCTCCGGCTGCTCAATGGTCAGTGGTCAATGGTCAACGGTCAACAGTCAACGGTCAACGGTCAACGGTTCTACGGCTTGACTTTCGTACCCTCATTCCTGCTCTGGCTCTTCCTGCTCGACGAGAATGCGCTGCTAAGTGGTGTTTGGGCTGTCCTGCTCACCCTGCTCGCCGTTTGGGCCATTATCAAATTGCCAGGCAAATGGACACGATGCATCCTGCTCATTGCCGCCATTCCCATACTTTATTATTTGGTGGGCCCCGTCTGCTTCCCGATTCCAATCGACAGCCTATGGCATGGCATACACTACCATCGCTACCCCACCCTATTTCCTTGGTTGCTTTGGGCTGCCGCGCTGTCTGCCCTCGTCATCATTCTCCTTGGTCGTTTGGGTTGGGAGATTGGAGGATTAGTCGTTTGGTCGTTTAGGAAAGTAACAAACGGCGGCGGCAACATCCCCAAACGACCAAACGACCAAACGACCAAACGATGTCAAAGAACCACAGATTCCACAGATTACTCAGATGAAGAATCTGTAAAATCTGTGCAATCTGCGGTTAAGACCAAACGACCAAACGACCAAACGACCAAACGACCAAACGACCAAACGACCAAACGACCAAACGACCAATCGCGCCGCAGCATAGTGACGGTTTGCTCCTTCCTCCTTGTCGCCGCTGGCATGGGCTATCTCGTTTGGAAAAACAGCAATTTCAAGGCCGAGAAGGTGATGAAATACGACTTCATGGCCTGCCACCAGCAATGGAACCGCATCCTTGAGACCATCAACACCGAAAAGCCAAACAACCAGATTGGCGTTACGGTACAGAACCTGGCTTTGGCGATGCGCGGTATGCTCCTGGATCACCTATTCGATTATAACCAGAACGGGATAGCGGGTCTTCTACCCGATGTGAAGACCGACGCCACCAGTCCTTTACCTACCGCCGAAGCGTTCTATCAGTTGGGTATGATCAACGTTGCCCAGCGAACCGTCTTTGAGGCTCAGGAAGCCATTCTCGATTTCCAGAAGAGCGCCCGATGCTACAAGCGACTGGCACAGACCAACCTCATCAACGGCAACTATGCTGTGGCCCGCAAATATCTCGCGGCACTGCAGAAGACCCTTTTCTATCGCGAATGGGCCAACGAGACACTGCAGCTCTTGGGGAATGAAGAAGCCATCGCCCAGCATCCCGAGTACGGACATCTGCGCCAATGGGCCTACAAGGAAGACTTCTACTTCAGCGACCATGTGACCCCCGAAATGCTCGAAAGCCTCTACACCAGCAATGGCGACAACAGCCTGGCCTATCAATACCTGTTGGCCTACTATCTGCTGACGGGCGACCGCGAAAGCTTCAATCACTTCATTTCCAATAAGCAATGAAAAAAATTCTATATATTTTGATGGGGCTAATGGCACTAATGGGCTGCCAAGAGACTGTGAAGGATGCCAAGCAAGAGAACGCTCTGCCTCACATCTATCCCGACTACATTGGTGTCACCATTCCCGTGAACATTGCACCGCTCTGCTTCAACATGGCCGATGAGTCGGCATTGCGTATCGATGCTGTCATTACCGACAGGCACGGCCACCAGTTGGAAAGCCAAGGCGAGGAGTCGGTTGACTTCGACCTTGACGACTGGCATACGCTGCTCGGCCAGAACCTTGGCGACTCGCTCAGCGTCACCGTTTCGACCAAGTACGACGATGGTTGGCACACCTATCGCCCTTTTACCATCTACGTTAGCCCCGACAGCATCGACTACGGTCTCTGCTACCGTCTGATCGAGCCTGGCTACGAGGTATGGAGCAAAATGGGCATTTACGAACGCAATCTCTCCACGTTCGATGAGCATCCGCTGATTGAGAACACGCAGTTCGAGGGCTGTGTGAACTGTCACAGCTTTAACCGAGGCAACCCAGCAAACATGAGCCTTCATATCCGTGGCCCACATGGCGCCACACTGCTGCGTAACAACGATGGATCTGTCACTGCTTACAACACCAAGACCGACCAGACGCTCGGCCTGTGCGTCTATCCCTATTGGCATCCTTCGGGCCGCTATATTGCCTATTCCACCAACTCAACGAGTCAGCTGTTTCATAGCGCTGGCAGCAACCGTGTCGAGGTCTTCGATACCGCCTCCGACCTTCAGGTATACGATGTAGAGCAAAACGAGCTGCTGCTCTCGCCCCTTCTCAAGCAAGACTCCATCTACGAGACCTTCCCTGTTTTCTCGGCCGACGGTCGCTCGCTCTATTTCTGTGCGGCTCGTCCTCCCCTCTCCTTCGCCAAGGGGGCAGGTGTGGCGCTGCTCGATTCTATCCGCTATAACCTCTGCCGCATCGATTTCGATCCCGCCACAGGCAACTTCGGCAACCGCATCGACACCATCATCGATGCTGCGGCTATGCACAAGTCGGTATCCTTTCCTCGTCCCTCCTACGATGGCCGCTTCCTGTGCTACACACTCTCCGACAACGGACAGTTCAGCATTTGGCATCATGAAGCCGACCTCTATCTGCTCGACCTCGCTACAGGAGAGAGCCACCCTCTCGTAGGAGCCAACTCCGACGATACCGAATCGTTCCACAACTGGAGCACCAACTCGCGCTGGCTCGTGTTTAGCTCCCGTCGCGACGACGGCCTCTTCACGCGCCCCTATTTCTGTCACGTCGATGCCAATGGTGCTGTCAGCAAGGCCTTCATGCTGCCGCAGCGCAATCCGCGCCGTTTCTATCGCCAGCGTTTCCTTTCCTACAACGTGCCCGAGTTCATCATTGGCCCCACTCATTTCGATAGTCATCAAGCCAGTGCCGTCATCAACGATGAAGCACGCAAGAACTTCGGTGTGCGCTAAGAGCCCAATTTGTGATTATTCTGTTAATCATTCTAAAAAGAACTCTTCTAACGACTGCCCCTTTGGCAACTTTTCGTATCTTTGCATCACACAATTTGTATCACACCAAAAGTGTCACACCAAAAGTGAAATGTTCAGATGGCAAGAAAGAAGACGAAACCACTAAGAAACCCCTTTGTCTACGAGGGTTACGAGGGTCCATCCTATTTTTGCGACCGTACTGAAGAGACAGAGAAAGTGATTTCTCACCTCCAAAACGGACGTAATTTAACGCTTGTTTCTCCCAGAAAAGTAGGTAAAACAGGCTTGATTAAGCATGTCTTTCAACGGCTGAAGCAAGAAAATGAAAACAATGTTTGCATCTACGTCGACATCTTTCACACTCAAAACCAGTATGAATTGGTGCAGACATTAGGTAGGGCCATCGTAGAGGAACAGCTGTTTAGCACACGCAGTTCAATGGAAAAGGTGCTCAGTTTCTTTAGCATGTGGCGCCCCACCGTCAGCCCCGACCCTATCACAGGCATGCCCACTGTATCTGTCAGCATTGAGCGCACGCAAACGGAACACACTCTGAAGAGCATCTTCGATTATCTGGAGAAAAGCGAAAAAGAAGTTTATGTAGCCATCGACGAGTTCCAGACTATCACGGATTATCCAGAGAAAGGTACCGAGGCTCTGTTGCGCTCATACATTCAGTTCATCCATCATGTTCACTTCATCTATGCCGGTAGTCGGCAACACTTGATGTACGAGATGTTTGGGTCGTCTAAACGCCCATTCTACCAAAGTACAGCCATGTTGACCCTTCAGCCCTTGCATGAGGAGATTTACTACGACTTCGCTGCCCGTTTCTTCAAAGCTCGCAATGGCGATTTCTCAGCTGATGTCTTTCAACGGCTTTATAAACAATTCAACGGGTATACGTGGTATATGCAATCCGTTCTCAACCGTCTATACGAGCATGAACGGAGAGTGACTGACTATCAACAGGTGAATGAGGCCATTCTGAGCATCCTCGCCGACAAGTCTAGCCAGTATGAAACGTTGATGATGTTCCTGACCGACAACCAGAAGAGCCTTCTGAAAGCAGTAGCTCTGGAAAACAAAGTGGCTCAGCCCCAGTCGCTTTCCTTTGCCAAGAAGCACGAGCTTCCCAGTGCCAGCAGCATTAAGAAAGCCCTCGAGGTGCTAAAGGAAAAAGACATTATTTACCAAACTCCAGAGGGTTACATCGTTTACGACCGCTTCCTTGACCTATGGCTGAAGCGGACATTTATGTAAGACAGTAATATATTTGTTTATATCGCGACGCGGTCTATATAAACCGTGACGCGGTTTTTATAGACTACGACGTAGTTTATAAAAACCACGACGTAGTCTGAAAAATGTTTGCATGTCTGGAGTATAAGTTCTGGCGAAGACCGTTTTTTCCCCGGACACCAATATTAGATAATAAACTGCTTTTTTCTTGGTTGTTTTAGTAAAATATGTTATCTTTGCAACCTGAAATAAAAAGAATTGTCTATGACATAAATAAATGATAATGTAGAAAAGCTATGAAAAAGTTTTTATTTGGTTTGTTACTGATGACTGTGACACTGACCGCAGGCGCACAGATAAATCCCAAGCCAGGATTCATCATTACCAACGCTGGCGACACGGTTAGGGGAATACTTGACTTCCGCACCAACGACATACTGGCTAAAAGATGTGACTTCTGGGCTAATGAGGGCGCAGAGAGCAAGACTTACAAACCAGGAGAGATAGAAGGTTTCAGGTTCGACGATAACGGAAAATACTTTGTGACACGCCGACTAAATGTCTATGGCGACCAGGAACTATACTTTGCCGAGTATATGGTTCAAGGCAAAATGAACTTATACTGTGTTGCAGACAAGTATGCTGAATACTTCTTCTTTGAACGTGAGGATGGTGAGATGGCACTATTCACCAACAGGGCATTAATATCGTCCTCCACTCTTCAAGAAGAAAACGAGCATCTACAAGAGAAGAAAGAACAATACGGAAAAGTGAAGTATCTGCTGAAGGACTCATGGAACGCTGTTCAACACATGAACGAAGCAGATATGACGAGGAAAAAACTGGTAAACGTTGTACGCGATTATCACAATGATGTCTGCACTGATGGCAGCGATTGTGTGGTGTATGAATACAAGGCAGAATCCGACAAGGTGAAAACCCATTTCAAGGCATTCGCTGGTTTTGCGTACTATTCGCATGAGCGGACACTCAATCAGAACTTGGGCGCACACGAAAACTACTCTGGTGTAGCATTTGAAATAGGCCTTGGTGCAGAGATGGATATTGAGCGAATGATGAAGGGCGGCAGCATGGAGATTGGGCTCGCCTATTCTCCCAAAACGAGCTTTGAACACGATGTGTTGGTTCGTGGAGGACATGAACCCTCACATACTGCCTATGAGAAAGGCAGAGTGACGGCCACTATAGGTGTGGCAAAGCGCTTTGGCAATGAGAAGAAGATTCTTCCACTTGTCCGTGGCGGCGGATTCTACGTGTTTCATTTTGGAAATCATGAAACCAGGTACTACCAGTCAAATAAGATTGTGGACCTAACTTGGGATAACACGGCACACTTTGGAGCCTACCTCGGTGTAGGCGTCGAGATGGCAGTAGGCAAGCATCGTGCCCAGTTGCATGCCGACTGTTACAAGTCGTTTGAATCTTCGGATAGAGGTAATATGATGAGATGGGGCCTTACAGCTGAGTTTGCGCTATAGGTCTGACTGTCCACGCTGTTTGTCTGTGACAACAGCCCCGATAGCTTTACCCCTTCGCATCCCCGCCTATTATCAGACGAGGGTGTGAAGGGGTAAAACGGATAAAAAAGGTTTATTTGAAGATCTTTTGGGCAAACATCGTAAGGTAGATGCGCCAGTTGCGCCAGATGTGGCCACCGTCGGTCTCTACGTATTCATATTTGTAACCCTTCGAATCCCAATAGGCGCGCAGATCGACGGTGCTCTGATAGAGGAAGTCGGTACTGCCCATACCCATCCAGTACAGTTTAGGCTTGCTGCCAAAGAGGCGGGCGCTCTGCTGGGCGAAGTCAGGGTCGGCCTTGATTTGCTCGGCGAAGGGCTGCTGCATGTTGAAGTCCTTGCCGAGATGCAGGCCGGCGGAGAAGAGACCGTAGTAGTCAAACGTCGTGGTATAGAGCAGACTGATGGCGAAGGTATGGCCACCGCCCATTGACAGACCGCAGACGGCACGGCCCTCACGCTTCTTGATGGTGCGGTAGTTGGCATCCACATAGTTCACGATGTCCATAAAGCTGGCCGGAATGGTGGCTACGGCTGGTGTATTGGGTCCTGTTCCACCATCGCGGAAGCCGGGAGTGTACATACCGAATGACCATTCGCCAGGAGCTGCCTGACAGTTGGGGTTGCCATTGGGCATGACGACAATCATGGGCTTTGCCTTGCCCGTGGCAATCAGGTTGTCGAGAATCTGGGCAGCACGGCCAAGCTCGCTCCAGGCATTCTCGTCGCCACCAGCGCCATGAAGTAGATACAACACGGGATACTTGCCGCCCTTGTCGTAGCCTGCGGGAGTGTAGACAGTCATGCGACGCTGCATCTTCAGCGTGGGACTGTTGTACCACACCTTCGAGAGGTTGCCGTGAGGCACCTCGTTCACGCGGTACAGGTCGCCCTTGTCACCCTTCTCATTGCTGATGATGAAGATGTTGGTGAACGACACGATATCGCGATTCACGTAGATATTCGAAGGGTCCTTCACGCCACTCATGCCATCGATGTTGAAAGTGTAGCTATACATCTCCGGGGCAAGCTTGTCGGTGGTGTAGCTCCACACGCCGTTCCTGCCTTCCACGAGTTGTGCGACGCCCGGGGCATCGTAGGTGCCGTAGCCCTCTATCTGCATCTTCTGCGGAGGCAGGAAATCGCCAGTCACCTCCACCTTGACGGCTTTGGGGGCGTAGAGGTTAAATGTCACTGTGCCGTCGTTGTTGACGACGGGCGACTGCACATTCGCACTGTTGAAGAGCTTCTCCTGTGCCGAGGCTCCGAGGCAAACCATTGCCAGAGCCATCACGATGATTGACTTTCTCATACCCCGTTATTTCCTGTTTCTGTAGAATTTCTCAAGTGTGCGATAGGCGTTTTCCCTTTCTGGGGAAGCCACCTCCTTAGATTCCACGTCGATCTTCATCACGGGAGCGGCATCGAGGTTGTCCTTGCTGATGGCCGTCCACTGAGGCAGACCCTCGCCGTTGGGATTGCCCGTCTTGCAGAAGTTGGCATAGTAGGTGAGGAAGAGCTTCGAGATGGCATAGTCTTCTTCCTGCCAGTCGTAATACTCGTTGGTGTCGAGGGTTCCCATAGCGTACTCGATGTCGGCTGAATGTACGGCGCCAGGAGCAATCGAGGGCTGCTGGGCCTTCTTCTCCTCTTCGGTCTTCTCACGCACGCCACCGGCCAGGGCACCTGTCATGTCGCCCATCTTCGCTGAAACCTGGGGACGCGGGTGCATATAGTGGTAACGATAAACGGGCAGACCGCTCTTGGCGTGATAGTCGCAGACCTTCCAAGTGGGGAAGCCTGTGAAGAGGTCGGAGACGAGGTCGAAGCCCTTCTGGCTCATCACGTCTTCGTCGGTCTCCAGTCCGTAAGCCTGGAAAATCTCGTCGGTCATATCGCCAAACTGCATCTTCAAGGCGTTCTTATAGTTCTTAAGAGTGGGAGCCTGACCTTGGATTGCCTGCATGGGATGGGCTTCGAGCGAGTTCCAGCCAGCAAGCAGCGGTACCTGCGCCTGCTCGCCCTTTTCGAACACATCGTCGGCGCTCTCGGTCATGAAGTAGCCGTCGAGCACCACGTTGGCCATGCCTCTTGGAGGCAGGATCTTCTGCAGCGAATCGGCATCGATGGCCATCGCATCGGCCAAGCTGGCAATGCCAGCCTGCTTCAGCAGTTCGGCACCGGCGGCATCGGCATCGGCCTGGGAAGAGGGCATATAGGGCAACACCTCGGCACCCGAAGAAAGCATGGCACCGGCAATCAGGTTCTTCGAGAGAGGCGAGCACATCAGGAGTGACACCGAGAAGGAGCCAGCCGACTCACCCACGATATTGATCTTGGCGGGGTCGCCACCAAAGCCAGCGATATTCTCTTTCACCCACTTGATGGCAGCTACTTGGTCGAGGAAACCGTAGTTGCCACTGCCCTTATAATCGGAAGCAGCCGTAAGGTCGGGATGGGCGAAGAAGCCGAACACGCCCTCACGATAGTTGGCCGTCACGCCAATCACGCCCTCATTGGCAATGGAGGAACCATCGTAGCGGGGCTCGCTGCCCGAACCGGCCATCAGTCCGCCACCATTGAAATAAATCAGCACGGGCAGACTATCGGCCGTGGTCTTAGCCGTGGTCCAGATGTTCAGATAGAGGCAGTCCTCGCTGCGGCCTGAACCACGGAAATTCATGTCGCCAAAGATGTTGGGCTGCATGGGGTCGTCGCCAAACTGCTTAGCCTCGCGGACGCCCTCCCAAGCCGGAACAGGCTGGGGCGCTTTCCAACGGAGTTCGCCCACGGGAGCCTGGGCGAAAGGAACGCCAAGGAACTTCTTCACGCCGTCCTGCTCGAATCCTTCCAGGACGCCATACTGGGTTTTCACCTGAAGGCCGACTTCCGTCTCCTTCTTCTGGGTGCAGCTGCCAAGAACTGCCACACAAGCGATGACCATCATCGCCATCACGGGGTTTTTAGTCATAATCAGATCTGTTTATAGGTTGATTCGGCAAAATTACAAAAAAAATCTGAAAACGCACAAATCTTACAACAAAAACGTTCAACGTCGTAGATACTTCCGGCGTTGTTGTCCTTCGACGATGATGTAGATGCCAGGGCGCGTAGGCTGGAGCACACGATGGCCATGAACGTTGAACATTGAACGTTGAATGTTCAACGTTGAACGTTCAACGTTGTAGATGCCTACGGTCTTGCTGACCAGTGCCTCCACCTCGGGCGACCACTCCGATTCCGCTTCGTCGGACAGGGCTTTCACCTGCAGCGCATAGCGATGGTCTTTCTCCAGTCCAGTCACGGTGAAGAGGGTGTCGACGATGTCGGTGTAGACAGTCTGCTCAGCATGGATGTACAAGGGGGTGACGTCAGCGTCGACAGTGCTCTCAGGTGTACCGCTGATGCTGACGGAGCGTGCCTTGGGGTAGTGCTGTGCGGCGGCCTCGGTGCCACGCAGAATGATGAGCGAGTCGATGTAAGCGCGCTCGCCCTGCGAAGCCAGGGTGAGGGTGGTGGCGGTCAATCCAACATTCTCAAACTGGAAGAGGTACATACGGGGCGTCGATGTGATGCGGGTGCGCCCTTGCATACCGTTGGCACTGACGCTGAATACGGGCTGGCTACCCTGTTGCGAGTTGACCTTGACGAGCACAGCAAACGAACGGTCGAAGGTGGAGAAATTGATGGCTGGCGACACCAGCTGCCCGCCTATGCCGGTCATGCCCATCTGCACATTGCCACCAGCCTGAAACACGTTTTCGCCCGTCCATCCCTGCATGCTCAGGTAGCTGTCGAGCTGTTGGCCAATATCGGTAGTATTTCCAGCTTGGTTCTGGCCGTCGGTCATTCGGTCGAACCCTTCGTCCATCACGGTGGTCAGCTCTGGCTCAGGCTGCAGATGGGTCACCAGCAGCTTGTAGCGGTTGGCTCGCTCATCGGATGGCGTCCAGCTGGCCGTGAATCCTTCGTCGGTATGGTCCGTGGTGCGCAGTTGCTGAGGAGTCTTCAGGTGATTGTCCATGAAGTCGAACCTGACGATGTGGTCTTCCAGCCTGATGTTTGTCACCCACTTGTCGAGCACCTCGCCTGTATAGGGCTTGGCAGCCGGTGCCGAAAGGTCGGTGAATTGGTTGTTGGTGAAGTCTTGCGCACAAAAGGGGTAAAGGTCGTAGGCCTCGGTGGCGTGTTGTGCTTGGTAGTCATACTGGTCGTCGCCGTCGGCACATACCAAGTAGAAGCGGCGGTGCTCATCGTCGTAGTTGGTCTCGTTGGCATTCCAGATGCTCATATCGAAGTCGCAATGGGTAATCATCAGTCCTTCACCGGGCAGATAGGCGTCCCAGCCCGTCTTCTGTCGATTCTCCAGCAGGTAGAACTCGTTAGGGTTTCTACGCGAGGTGATGCGATAGGCACGGTTGCTGGTTTGTATGTCCTCCAATGCTATGTCGTCCTCGGGCTGGGTCAGTTCCTCCGCCTCCATCCACCCTAAGGTCATGCGCTCCATGGCATTATAGGATGGTGGTGTGCGCGAGTCGTTGTTGAAGACACCGTAGTCCATCAAATCGTATGACCCCAGCTCGTAGCGGCTACTGTTCTGTGTGCTGTAGTGGTCGGCAAAACCCAGCACGTGTCCAAACTCATGGCAGAACGAGCCGATGCTGCTCGACTGCAGTCCACTATTGCCGAACAGCTCTGCCGAACAGGCGTAGACGTCGATCTTCTTGCCGTCGAGCGTCAGGTTCTGTCCTGCAGCTGTGATGCTCCATTTCTTTGGCCAAACGGTGTTAGCGCCACCGCCAGCATTCTCGCCGTAGCCAGCAAAGATGACGTAAACCATGTCAACAAAGCCGTCCTCGTCGTAGTCATACTGCGAGAAGTCGATGCCCAGCTGGTCGTGGGCCAGCTTGCAGGCTTCCACAATCATCACCTCGGCGTTCTCGTCTTGATTCAAGAAACTGTCGTTGCGTCCATAGTAACTCATGGTACGTGAGAGCGTGACGGGCCCCACCACATCGAAGGTAGGACGGAAGAGCCCATGCGACTGGGCGATGAAATAGTCGCGTGCCGAACCATTGTTGCCGTCTTCGCTGAACCTCTCCTCGTTCATCAGACGCTGGTGGTACTGCTGACCGAATGTGAGTTGCTTGTCGCTGGTCTGCACTAGGATGACCAGTCCGTGGGCGTCGCCCTTAGTGGGGAAAGTGCCAATTTGGTAGTCGGAAGCCTTGGTGCGGGCCCTGGCAGAGCGTGCGGGTGCCACGTCGCAGCGGCGCAGCCATCCCTGCTCGTCTTCTTCCAGTAGCTGTCCGTCGGCAGTGGTCATGTAGTGGTAGTGCTCGTCGCCATGCAGATAGTAGGTCATGGTGGTGCCGTCGGGCTGTAGCTTTGTCAGTGCCCCTCGCCATGCCGGTCCGGCCATCAGGGTGGCGGTCGTCAGCAGGGCCATGAAAGCAGATGTCACAGTTTTTTTCATATTCGTTTGGGAGATTGGGGGATTAGTCGTTTGGTCGTTTGGGCTTAACCGCAGATTGCGCAGATTTTACAGATTCTTCATCTGAGTAATCTGTGGAATCTGTGGTTCTTTGACATTGTTTGGTCTTAACCGCAGATTGCGCAGATTTTACAGATTCTTCATCTGAGTAATCTGTGGAATCTGTGGTTCGTTAACATCGTTGGTTGTTTGGCTTAATCACGCTGCAAAGTTACGAAAAAAGCGAAAAACAACCACACATTATTATTATAGAAAGGCTAACAAAAGGATAGAAAAAAACTGATAGGCCGTAAAAAAGTAACATTTCATCGTGTTTTCTCCCCATTTTTTTATATTTTTGCAAACGGAAGACAAATGATACTATTAATCAATATTCACAAAAAAAACAAAATGCTTATGATGAGATTCAACTACATGCTGCTATCGTTTGTCCTTTTCCTCTTGGGAGGCACGAAGGCTGCAGCACAGTCAGAGGGCTACGGTGTCATTTCTGCAGGAGAGGACGCCGGCATCTACCACTACACCCTCTCACCCCAGGGCTTCAGCAACATTGAGCTGGTCCAGGGCTTCACCTTCAGCAACGAGCTGAACAACAGCGATGCCTTCTCGGGCGGCGTGCTGATTGGTGAGCGCTACTACTACATCCTGCACCACAAAAATGCGCAGGGCTATCAGAGCGACGGCTTCTACTACTACGACCTCGAGGAGAAAGCCACCCATCAGGTGGCCGACTACGGTGGCGTGCAGCAGGGCAACATCGCCTGCAGCCTGTTCTACGACTACCAGAACGACATCCTCTATGGCGGCAACGGCTTCCAGGGTGGTGGCAACAGCCTGGTGACCATCGACCTGGAAACGGGCGCTATCTCGACCGTGGCACAGTTCAGCGTGAGCGAGCAGCCCTCATGGGCCGTGAACCCCGAGAACTACACCAGTAGCATGTCGGCGCTGACGATGACCTACGACGGCGACATCTACGGCGTGGGCTACTGGGGTGGCCTCTACAAGATTGATGTCCAGACGGGCGTGGCCTCCTACATTGGTGCCATGAAAGACGCATGCCCCAACCCATCGAACGGACAGGTGGCCTTCCAGTATCAGGGCGCTGCAGACCTGATTTACGACAACGACAACGGCAAGCTCTACCTGATGATGTATCAGTATCCTCCCGGCCTGTCGACCTACGTGCCCGACGGCTACGGTGGCATTGGTTCGGGCTATGCCCTCTTCGAAGTGAACACCGAGACGGCCGACGTGACCTACATCGAGGACACCGACGGCCATCACTTCATCGGCAACTCGCTCCTCTTCTCCGTGGCCGAGGCCAGTGCGCCACAGGCTCCGCAGAACGTAGTAGCCAACCGCAACAACGGCGAGCTGGTCGTCACGCTGGAGTGGGACAACCCCTCGAAGACCTATGGACGTGGCGGCACGCTCGAAGACCTCGACTACGTGGTGGTGCAGCGCAATGGCACAGAGGTCTACCGTCTGGAGAACCCCGAAATTGGCGGACACGTCAGCTGGACCGACAACGGCATCACCGAGCGCGGCAACTACACCTATCGTCTCTCGGGCTACAACAGCATGGGCCAAGGCGACCGTGCCAGCGTGTCGCTCTTTGTAGGCCCCGGCGACCCGCTGCCCATCACTGCCCTCACCGTCACCTCCAGCGGCAGCAATGCCATCATCAGCTGGACGGCTCCCACCGAGGGAAAGTATCATTCTTGGATTGACACCGACGACCTGACCTACGACGTGACCCGTCAGCCTGGGAACGTTCCGGTGGCCATAGGCATCGAGGAGACCACCTTCATCGACGAGACCATCCCCCTGCTGGGCACCTACAGCTACACCGTCGTGGCCAGCGCTGGAGGCTACAACAGCGATGCCGTCACATCGGCCAACGTGAACCTGGGACCCGCCATCGAGGTTCCCGCTACCATCGGTTTCGAGACCAACGACCAGTTCTCACTCTGGACACGCTACGACCTCAATGGCAACGGCACCACATGGAGCTGGACCACCAGCTGGCCCATCTACCGCCCAACAGCCTACGTCAGCTATGCCTACGACAACATGGCTGCCAGCGACCTCATCATCTCACCCTACATCCATTTCGAAGCCGGCAAGCACTACAAGCTGCTGTTCGACGCTACATTCAACACCCGCAACGTGCCCGAACTGCTCAACATCTCCTTTGGCAAAAACACCAAATATGACGAACAGGAGAACGTTGCCGAGTTCCACATCACGCCCACGGCCGACAAGCAGTTCTACTCACTGCGAGCAAACCTGCCCGTGGCCGAAGAGGAAGGCAACTACCACGTAGGCTTCTACTATCGCAGCTATGAGGCTCCCTACTATGGTGTGTATTTGGAGAACGTGAGGATTGAGGAGGATACCGACGGATATATTGCCGGCAAGGTGACCAATGCCCAGAACGAACCCATCGTCGGCGCACTGCTGCTCATCAATGGCGGACAATACAACGCCCTCACCGACGAGAATGGCGATTATATCTTGAACTATCTGCCCGCCGGCGACTACAACATCGACGTGCAAGCCAAGGGCTACCACAGCATGAGCGTCTCGGCTTCCGTGGCCCAGCTGCAGACCACCACGCTCGACGTGACCATGGATGCACTGCCCACCTATGCCGTCAGTGGTACGGTGAAGGATGTGGCTGGCGATGCCATTGCCGGAGCCACGGTCGAGATCTCGGGCTACGAGAGCTATGCCACCACCACCGACCAGGATGGAAAGTTCAGCGTGCCCAACGTCTATGAGAACAACTACTACGCCCTGACCATCACCAAGAACAAGTACAACACGCTGCAGCAGAGCTTCACCGTGGAGGCCGACAAGGACTTCGGCGACCTGGTGCTCGACGATAACATCAAGGCTCCGCGCATCGTCACCGCTACCGAGAGCGCCGACAAGCAGACCGTGGAAGTGCAGTGGGCTGCCCCTGCCAACGACCCCGCTTGGGTGCGCTATGACGACGGTGGAGCCACCACCTACGTGGGTGTAGAGGGCTCTGGCACCAACGGTGTGTTTGGCATCATCGACCCCGCTCCCAGCACTGTCTTCGGCGCACAGTTCTTCATCGGAGCCACGGCTCAGGTCACTCAGCACTACAGCGTCTACCTGCGCATCTTCGGCCTCGACGAGAACGGCATGCCTAATGGCGACGACATGCTCTACCAGAACACCTACGTGCCTGTGGTCGACAACGAGTGGACCACCTATATGCTGCCCGCTCCCATCGATGCCCCCAATGGCTACTACATCGCAGTCTCGCACAGCACATTTGCAAGCATCGGCATCGACGGCGCAGGCGACACCGACCGCTATCCCTTCCGCTCGGGTGTGAACTGCTTCACCAACGACTACACCTCGGGCCGATGGTTCTTCCTCGAAGGGCAGGCCAATGCCAACCTTCACCACAACTTCATGATGCGTGCCTACGCCGCACCATTCCAGACCGACGAGGATGTCGTGGCCTCGACCCGTGCCACCCACTTCGGATTCCAAAGCGACCTGCTGCAGCAGCCCACCTTCCAGCTCACTGCCGAGGCTGCCCCCGCCGGCCTCACCCCCGCCCCCTCTTCAACTGGCCAGGGGAGATTAAAGACCGTGCAGCAGCGTGTGCGCTACAACGTCTATCGCTTCAAGACTTCCGACAAGGACAACGAGGATGCTTGGACACTGCTGGAACAGGAAACCGCCAACACCAAGCTCACCGACCTGCAGTGGGCCGACCTGGAGAGCAATGCCTACTACTATGGCGTGAAGGCCGTCTATACCGGCGACAAGCTGTCAGCCGTGACACTGGCCGACTCCATTGGCAACAAGATGTCTGCCACTGTCACCTTCCGTCTGACCACCAATACCGAGGAGAACGAGAGCTACGGCGCACGCGTGTTCATGATCAACGGTGGCGGGCGACATGTCTACGAGGCAGTGGCCGACGACGACGGCCTTGTCACCTTCGAGAATGTGTGGAAGGCTGGCTACGACGTCACCATCTCCCTCGATGGCTTCATCAGCCACTCGCAGCAGTATGTCTTCACCGGGGCCGACGAGTTCGTCTTCGATGTGGAGCTGAAGGAGAACCAGATCCAGCCCTACAACCTCATCATTGAGGATGTGGAGGGCAACGACTACTCGAAGAACTTCATCTGGAACTATCCCGACTACATCTTCGAGGGCTTCGAGGAGCACACCGACTTCGCCATCAACTCGCCGGGCCCGCTTGGCTGGCAGTACATCGACGGCGATGGAGGCGAAACGGGTGGCGTGGCCGGTTTCTCATGGCCCGGCATGTTCCAGCCCATGGCCTTCCAGGTGTTCAACCCCAGCAGCCCACAGGCTTATAACGAGGGTGGCACCAACATCCAGTCCTACCTCTATGGCCTCGCACCCTACCAGGGCCAGAAGATGCTCACCGACTGGGCCGCCTACGATGTGGCCAACGACGACTGGATCATCTCGCCCCGTCTGCACTTCCAGCAGGACTTCGTGTTCCGCTTCTATGCCAAGTGCATCGACTACCAGTACCTGGAGAACTTCAGCGTGCTCTATTCCACTACCGACACCAACCCTGAGAGCTTCATCACGCTGCGCGACAATCAGACGGCCTACAGCTACTACCAAGGCTACACCCACAACGTGCCCAAGGAAGCCAAGTACGTGGCCATCCACTGCATCAGCGACCAGAAGCGCGTGTTCTGCGTAGACAACATCGAGATTGGCTTGCCAGAGGCAATGCCCACTGGTGGCTACTATCAAGCTCCCGCCCTCAACGCTCCACGTTCCACGTTCAACGTTCAACGTTCAATGTCCAAGGCTCCTGCTCTCGACGGCGCTTACGAGGTTTACCTCGACGGTGCGAAGATTGCCGACACCGATGCCACCCAGTATCTGCTTGAGAACCTCACCGATGGTATTCACACCGCAGGTGTCATAGCCAGCTACACGTCGGGCAAGACCGAGATGTCGACCATCGACTTCCCCGTAGGCAATGCCACAGTGGGCATCGGTGCCGCCAAAGCCAGTATGCTGAAAGTGTCGGTCGATGGTCGCCTCCTCACCATCGAGGGCGACTACGAGCAAGTGAGCGTGCTGCGGCCCGACGGCGTGGCCGAGCGCATCAACCGCGTCGGCAACCATGTCTACGACCTCAGCGCGCTGCCCGCCGGCGTCTATGTCATCAACGTGACCACCGCCAACGGCCAAAAGACGCTGAAGGTGACGCTGAAGTAATCCGCAATTCGCATCGCGATTATCTTTCCCCTATCAAGTCAACGCCAATTTTAATATTTGGCGTTGACTTTTTTGTTTTTGGTAATTTGAAAAAAGCGCATTTAGTTTTAAAACCAAAATGGTCATTAAGACCAATTTCCTCTATAAAAGTAACTACATTTTTATTCTACTGGTGTAAAGAAAATGCTTTATATGGGTTTGGGATAAACGACGCGCAGCCCCTCCCTTCAAGGGGAGGGGCTGCGCGTCACTTCCTCCCCCCTTTGGGGGGAATGAGGGGGGGCTACTTAATCACCACCGCGAGATTGCCCAGCCAATGTAAACGATAGAAACCTATTTGCCCAGTCGCAGAAAGTTGAAGACGCCCGAAAATATGTCTTTGCCGCCTAAGTGAGAAGGAGGGGGCTGCGCCTTCCAAAATTTTGGTAACGACTTTTTTGAAAAAGTCGTTGACTTTTGAAAAAATCTCGTACGAGATTTTTTTGCTTGGATTTGCTTGGCCGAGAATGGGCCGAGCGAGCGGCGGATTTTTCGTGAAAAAGCTTGAACCCCAATGCACTTTTTTTTCAAATTACCAAAAATGAATGTTTTTTCGACCGATTGGTTGAAAAAACACATTTTTTTTCTTAATTTTGCATGCGAAATGAAAAATATCTTCAAGACTACAGTTTTGCGCATATCTTTGAGCGTGCTGCTGGCTCTCTGTGCCCACGGCAGGGCTGAGGCCTACGACTATTATTTCCAACCCATAGATGCCCAGTTCGACAGCATCGCCTGCGTTCTGAACGAAGCCGACTTCAACAACCAGCGCGAAAATATCGACCCTCAATTGCTCGACTTGCTGGACCAACGCGCAGCCCAGACTGGCAACCGCCAGCTGCGGGCCCGCGCCATCTATTGGCGGGTGCGCATGGGGCAGATGAGCGCGCAGCCGGCAAAGTGCATAGAGCAACTGGAGCAAGCACGCGCCCTGCTGACCGACGGCTACGACTACGACCGCGCTTGCATAGCCTATCAGCTGGCGGGAAACCAAGAGCGACTGGGACACTATATGCAATGCTATGAGAATACAACGGAGGCCATAGAACTGCTGAGCCAGGCGGGCGACCACTATTTCCTGGGCAATGCGCACCTGTTGCTGGCCCAGATGTTTTTGGAGCTTAGCGACCATGAGTCGGGTCGCAAGCAGCTGGCCCAGGCGCGCCAGCACTACGAACAGGCTCACTATCCGCTAAACCGCATCTACTTCTTCGAGGCTGTCTTCTCCGACAATCAGGAGAAGGCCTTGGACTACTATCGCGAGTCGATCAGCACAGGGCAGCGCGACTGGGGCATGACCTTGCAGGCGTTGATCAATGCTTCGAGCATCTTCATCGACCAGCAGAAGAACGACAGCGCCGAGGCCTACATTGACCAGGCCGCCCAACTGCTGCAGCACGAAGCTCCGCAAAATCCCTTGTTCAGCAGTCTGCTCATGGCCTATCGAGGCAAGATGCGCTACCAACAGGGGCGGCTGCAGGAGGCCCTGGCCGACTTGGAGCCGATAGCCTCGACAGCCGAACTGCTGCATGGCGAGCGCGTGTTGACTGATGTCTACAGGTATCTGTGGCTCATCTGCGACACGCTGGGGCAGCCATCACGGGCCTACAACTATCTGAAGCTTTACAACCAGTACTACGAAGCCGCCCAAAAGGAGATTACCGACCAGCAGGTGCCCAAGGCACAGGCTCGCGAAGCCATCAGCCGCCAAGCCGACCGCATTCAGCTGCTGGAGCAGGAGGCCCAACTGAACCGTTTCTACCTCTACGGCGCCCTGCTGGCATGCGTGGTGGTGCTGCTGGCGGCGCTGGCCGTGTTTCTCGTGTTCCGACAGCGCTATCGCATACACCAAATCGAGAACCGCGAGCTGCGCAACTCATTGGAGCAAGAAGCCATCATCTACAAGATGAACCTGAAAAACTATGAGGACGACATCAAGCAGAAAGACTGCGAGCTGTCGTCGTCGACGCTGTTGCTGGCCAACAAGAACGAGGTGCTGCAGCAGTTGCACGACATCACCAAGCACTACAGCGACCAAGGGCTGATACCAAAGGAATACGTGCAGCGTATGAACGACATCGTGGGGCAGTCGCTGCGCAACGACGATGAGTGGTCGCGCTTCAAACTCCACTTCACCAGCGTGCATCCCGACTTCTTCATGAAGCTGAAGGAGCGCGCCGCCGACCTGACCGAGAACGACCTGCGCCTGTGTGCCTACATCAGCATCGGCATGCGCGCCAAGCAGATTGCCGAGATGCTGAACATCAGTCCCGACAGTGTGAACAGCAACCGCTACCGACTGCGAAAGAAGCTGGGGCTGGAGCGCAACCAAAAGCTCGACGACTTCATCAGAAAGATATAGACAAAAACTGACAGCACGAAGGATTCCGCCCATTTGCTTTCTTATTCAAAGAAAAAACACTATCTTTGCCCCCAAACAACCAAACGATGTCAAAGAACCACAGATTTCGCAGATTACTCAGATGAAGAATCAAAGAACCACAGATTCCACAGATTACACAGATGAAAAATCTGGAAAATCTGCGCAATCTTCGGTTAAGACCAAACGATGCCAAAGAACCACAGATTACACAGATTACTCAGATGAAAAATCTGTAAATCTGCGCAATCTGCGGTTAAGCAGAAACAATCAAAGAACCACAGATTCCACAGATTACTCAGATGAAAAAATCTGGAAAATCTGCGCAATCTGCGGTTAAGCCCAAACGACCAAACGACCAAACGACCAAACGACCAACAAATATGAAATCCATCTTTTCCGCTGCACTCGTGATGACGATGCTGCTCTTTGTGAATGAGCCGGCACAGGCACAAATCACTTATTTCTCCACCTCGTTCGACGATGGCATACCCGAAGCGTTCAGCCTCTACGACCTGGACCAGAACGAACCCTCCTCCGACACCAAGAAAATGGGATTCGAGGTGGGCAAGCCTTGGGTGGCCCTAAAGGTGGACAAGGACTCCGTCAGCGTGGCCGCCTCAACGTCGTGGTACAAAAAGGGAGCAACCTCTAACGACTGGATGGTGACGCACGGCATAGAGATTGCATCGGAGAAGGCCGTTGTGAGCTGGCGTGCCAAGGCTTCCGACAAGAGCTATGCCGACGGCTACAGCGTCTACCTGTCGACCACGGGTGCCAGCCCAGAGGATTTCGATACGACGGCACCCGCCCTGCAGCTGGCAAAGGAGAGCGCCGAGTGGACGGAACACGCACTGAACCTGGCCGACTATGTGGGGCAGACCGTCTACATCGCCTTTGTGAACGACTCGAGAGACAAGGCGCTGCTCTATGTCGACGACCTCTTCGTGGGCGTGCCATCGAAGGTGGGCTTCACGCTCGACTTCGGCCGCTGCTACGACGGCTATGGCGACATCGTGGTGAGCGGACACGCCTTTGCCACGGAGCAGGAGGCGGTGGAGGGTTTTACCATTGGTTTCACTACTGACGACGGGCAGACCATCAGCCAGCATTTCGCCGAGACACTGCAGCCCGGCATCCCCGTGGCGTTCACGCTTGATGAAACCGTGCAGCTGGAGCGCAACCAAACAATCGCCTACAAAGCTTGGGTGGAAAGCGGCGACGACCGTAGCGAACTGAGCAACCGCCTGTCGGCCTACCTATGGAAAGTGGTGGCCGAGGAGGTGACGGGCACGTGGTGCCAGTACTGCGTGCGCGGCATCGGAGCCATGAACTATATGCGCCAGAATGCACCCGAAGGGTTCATCGGCATTGCTGTGCACAACCACGAAGACTCATACACCGTGCCCGACTCGATGGCCATCCCCGGCGAGGAATATCGCCGCTGGCTGATGTCGAGCTACGGCATGAGCGGCTATCCGCACTGCGTCATCAACCGCAACGCCATCTTCTCCACCGACCCAGGAAGCATTCCCGCCTACTACGAGGCCATCAAGGCCACGCAGGAAAACTTCGCCGGACTCACCCTGGAGGCCACCGTCGATGCCGAGGGCGTCATCACGGGGAAGACGCAGGTGTTCTTTGCCAAAGACTACACTGGAGCCGACTTCAAGCTGGCCTATATCGTCATTGAAAACGACGTGCACCGCACGCATGCCGAGACGGGCATACTCGACAACTACTGCGGCTACGACCAAATCAATGCTTACGCCGGTGGGTCACAAGGCGCATGCTACGGTTTCGAGAACCTGCCCCGAGTGGTCAATGCCGACGACATCTGGTATCAGGATGTGGCACGTGGCTATGCTGGCAACGACGGCTACAAAGGCGAGGGAGGCCTATTCCCCGCCAACATCAACGACGGCGAAAGCTTCACCCATGAGCAGACACTGAATATGCCCTCAAAGGTGCTGCGATGGGAGAACACCGAGCTGGTGGTACTGTTGCTGAGCAAGAGCGGCGTCGTCGTCAATGCCGAGAAATGCCCCATTGTAGTCACTCAGCCTTCCTCCATCCACCCTTCAACGTGCAACGGTCAACGTTCAACGTTCAGCGTTTACTCGCTTAGCGGACGCCAGCTATCAGATACTTCACGACCAGGCATCTACATCCTGCGCCAAGGCGACACGGTCCGCAAGGTGATGGTGAAGTAGTTGAAGGGCAGGATGTTCACTTCATCTTGGCGAAAATTTCGTTCTTTTCAATCGTCCATCCCTGGCGCTTCGAGAGCTCGCAGTCGTCGCCCTTGAACATGCGGGCGGCCTTCTTGTCGCCCTTCAGTTGCCACTGCAACCATGCCAGCGCCACCACGGCAAACTCACCGCCATGGGCCTGACGATAGGTGCCGCCGTGTCCCACAGGCAGATTGGCAGCACAGGCGGGCACGTGGCTGATGCGGTGGAAATCGTCCATACCGTTGCCGTAGGCGATGTCCTCCTGTCCACCCAGGATGTAGATGATGCTGCTGTGAATCTCGTTCAGCTTCTCCTTCGGGGGCATGGGCATGCCGCCCACGGCCTGGCTGGCGTTCTGCTGGTTGAAGAGTCCGCTGTTGCAAATCATCAACGTCTTGATTCGCGGGTCGGCACAGTTATAGAGTGTCTGCAGTCCGCCGCACGACATGCCGGCCACGCAGATGTTCTTCGTGTCGATCTTCTGATAGTAGGGCGACGTGGGGTCGCTGTTCTGCGCAATGGCCCAGTCGATTGACTCTATCTGCTGCTCGGTGGTCGACATGGGGCCTCGGTAGGGCTGCTCGTCCATCGGGATATAGCCGGTGGCCAGCACCAGGAAGCCATAGCTGGCAATCTCGTTCAGGAATTTGTAGTGCTCCCAAGGCGAGTTGGTGCAGGCACCATTGCCCCAGACCAGCACGGGCAGCTGTTGCTTCTTGCCAAACGATGCGAGGTCTTGCGGAGCAAAGACGGTGTGGGCAGCCAACGAAGGCTCTTCTTTCATGATGGCCTTGAAGGGGCCTGTGCCGCCATCTTCCACCAGGCGGCTCTTCACATCTTGCGACTGGGCGTTCATGCTGCATGCCACACATGCCAACACGAGAATAGAAAACAGTTTTTTCATAATGCTTTGATTGTTTTAGAGAAATATAGATTAAAGTAATTATATAATTTCTGATGTATCTCTGCTGCGCAAATGCCCTTATTCAGCGGCCGCGCAAATCTTCCGAGGCGAGCTGCAGGATGGCCTGGCTCTGCTTGGCAAGCTGCTCGGCGTTGCTGCTCTCGTCAATAACGATGCGGCGAGCATCAAGGTCGTAGAGCACGTGGCCCGTGCTGTCGACCATCCACTGGGCATTATTATAATTGTGTACGGCGGTGGGATGGGTGTAAGAGGAGGAAAGCACGTCGCGGCTGAAAGCGAAGTCGGCGTGCGTCAACCCCATCTGTCCCAGCAAAGTGGCGGCGAGGTCGCTCTGGTTGCAAAGCACGTCGATGGTGCGTGGCTCCTTCACGGCACCGCCCAGCCAGAGCATGGGGATGTGGTTCTTCTGCAAGGGTCGGCTTTGGTCGATGTCGGCGTGATTAACACCATGGTCGGCAGTGACCACGATAAGCAGCTGGTCCCAAGCCGGCGTGGTGCGCAGCCTGTCGATGAAATGCGCTAGACAAGCATCGAGATAGGCAAAGGCGGTGAACACCTCGTCGTCGTGCCGTTGCCAGCTCATGCCCTCGGCAGCGTCGGGCACATCCCATGGCTCGTGGCTGCTCAGCGTGGAATAGCCCATCAAGGCCGGCTGACCGGCAGGAAGGCTGGTGATTTGCCGATAGAGGTAGTCGAAGGTGATGTCATCTCGCACGCCCCACTGGGCACTGTGCTGCTCGGCAAGCGAGAAGTCGTCCATGCTCACCAGCTGCTGCCAGCCCGTGGCGATGAGATAGCTGCGCATGTTGGTGAAATTGATGTCGCCGCCATAGAGGTAGCTCGTCGGGTAGCCCTCGGCTTGCAACGTGCGGGCGATACTGGGCAGAGAGCGACTTCTGGACGGCATCTTCATCACCGAGACGGTGGGGAACGAGGGGTAGCCACTCAGGGTGCAGAGGGTGCCGCGGTCGGTGCGCCACGAATTGGCATAGCAGCGGCTGAAGTTGATGCCCTCCTGCTTCAGCCTTTGCAGCTGGGGCATCGCACTGGCAAACTGCTCGCCAGCACTTTCGAGCAGGATGACGACGATGGTGGGACGGGGCGTGCGCAGCAGCGTGTCGGCATCCAAGCTCTCGGTGGTAAAGACGTCAGCCGTCAGCCGATGGCATTCGGCATCGTCCATGAAAGCATACTCCACTTCGTCGCCCATCTGATGCCCCAACGAGGAAAGAAAGCTGAACACAGGGTTCACCGCCGCATGGTTAAGAAATTGGTTTTGAGAGAAATAAACCTGACCGATATTCGTGGTCGACTCGCTCAGCCCGCCTCGCATGCCCACCACCATCAGTGGAATCAAAGCCAAGTAGAGAAGCGACTCGCCCACCCTTGCTAACGTTGAACGTTGAACGTTGAACATTGAACGATGGGCGGTACACTGTGTTTCATCCTTCAGGCAACGAAGCGAAAGGAGGCACATGCCATAGATGACTGCGGCGGCCAAGAGCCACAACAGGAAGCGGAGCACGAGATAGCCCACGGAAACGCTCTGCGTGATTCCCTCGGGCTGCTGCAAGTAGCTCAAGCACGAGGCATCGAGCTTGAAGCCCCAAAACTCATAGAGGCTGGTGTCGGCAACGAAGGCCAATGCCAACGCTACCGACACCAGGATGAAATAGGCCTTGATGAGCCATCGAGGAATGCGCACCCACACGGCCACCAGACAGCCCAGCAGCAGGGGGGCAATGACATAGAGCGCGGTGGAAAGGTCGAGCGACAAACCGTGCCTGAGCACTTGCCAAACATCGCCCCACCCCACTCCATGTCCGCTGCCGCAGCTGGCCATGAATATCAGCTTGGCCACCACAAACAGCAGCACCATGATGGCAAAAGCCACCAGCATGAAGCACAGTCGCTGAAGCAACCTGCTACTTGTCATAGCACTCGAAAATCTTGCTCACCATCTGCTTAGGCAGCTTGGGCGTGAGCAAACTGGTAATCCACACCACGGGGAATCCGCCCAGCATGGCAATGGCACCGCAGTTGATGGGGTTGATGGGGTTGCCGAGGAGCATGTTGACAACGGTGAGTCCCACGCCCCAGACGAAGCATGCCCATACGCTAATACGGGTGACACCGCGCCAGTAGAGGCCCAGCATGAACGGAGCCAGGAAGGCACCGGCCAGCGCACCCCACGAGATGCCCATGAGCTGGGCGATGAACGTGGGCGGGTTGAGCGCGATGAGCAGCGAGATGGCAATGAAGAACATGATGAGCACACGCATGATGACCACCTTGCGCCGCTCAATCTTCTCGGAGACAATGTCGTCGATAGTTCCCTCCTCCACCTCACCGGGCAGCGACTTCTTATCGCGGTAGATGAGGTCGAGCGTCATCGTAGAGCTGCTGGTGAGCACCAGCGAAGCCAGCGTCGACATCGATGCCGAGAGCACCAACAGCACCACGAGGGCGATAAGCACGTCGGGTAGCGTGGTGAGCATGGCGGGCACAATACTGTCGAAGGCAATCTTGCCGTCGGCGGCAACAACGGGATCATAAAGACGACCGAAACCACCCAGGAAGTAGCAGCCACCAGCCACGATGAAGGCGAAGATGGTGCTGATGATGGTGCCACGCTTAATGGCGGCCTCGTCAGTGATGCTATAGAACTTACCCACCATCTGCGGCAGACCCATCGTGCCAAGTGAGGTGAGGATGACTACGCCCAGGAGTCCCCACGGGTCGGGGCCGAACCATGAGGCGAACACGCCCTGCTCGCCGCCGTCGCCAGGCAGTGCCGCCAGCTTGTTCACGGCCTCCGACAGACCACCCTGTGCAGCCAGCACGGCGGCAATGACAGCGACGATGCCGAAGAGCATGATGACGCCCTGGATAAAGTCGTTCATGGCCGTGGCTTTATAGCCGCCCAGAATGACATAGACGGCGGTGAGTGCAGCCATGATGATGACGCAGTACTCATAGGGGATGCCAAAGCCCATCTCGAAGAGCGTTGAGATGCCCTTATAGACACCAGCAGTATAGGGGATGAGAAACACGAAGGCGATGACGCTGGCGGTGACGCGCAGCCCCTGGTCGCCGAAGCGGGTGCCGAAGAAGTCGGGCATCGTGCGGCTCTCGATGTGTTGTGTCATCAGCTTCGTGCGGCGCCCCAATATCAGCCACGCCAAGAGCGAGCCGATGACGGCGTTGCCAATGCCTATCCACGCGCTGGAGAGTCCATACTTCCAGCCAAACTGTCCGGCGTAGCCCACGAAGACCACGGCGGAGAAATAACTGGTGCCGAAAGCGAAAGCCGTGAGCCAAGGACCCACGGCACGTCCGCCCAACACAAAACCATCCACACTGCTGGCCTGCTTGCGGGTGTAGACACCCACGCCAATCATCACGGCCAGAAAAATTACAGTCAATAATACTTTTATAACCATATATTACCTACCCCCATCCCCTCCCGAACGGGAGGGGCGCTTGGTCAGATTAGGGGGGAGCCAAGCTAACTATATTAATATTTTTTCCATCTCCAAGTCTATTCAGACTCCCCTCCCGTTCGGGAGGGGCTGGGGGTGGGTTTAGAATGCCACCTGTACCTGTGCCTGCAGCCAGTTGTAGTCCTTTCCCAACATGTCGCCGCACAGGCAGCGTGTGTACTGCAGCTGCAGACGGCACTTCTTATAGTACCAGTACTGTACGCCCAGCGTCAGGTTGGTCTGGTCCCAACCGTCCACCTTGGTGTTGCGGTCGTAGGTCTCGCCACTGGCCACCACGTCAAGGGCATCCACCACTGGGAAGCAACAAGTGACGTAACCGCCTCGCGAGCCGACATCACCATCTTCGCCGCCCAGCCATTCAGCACGGATGCTGGCTGGGCGAGCCTCCTTGTATTTGGCTGGCGAATAAGCCTGTGTCTTATATTCAGCACCCACGCTGTAGCGATTACGCTTGTAGTTGTCGCCCACGTTGATGGTGGGATTCCAAGCGGCCGTGCCCACAGCGCAACCAGTGCCCAGATAGCCGGAACCAACGATTCGGAATCCATCGAAGGGCTTCACCTCCAACTTGGCTATAAAGTCTTTCTGGTTGTTCAAGTCCTTGCGGTTGATGCCCTGTCCGCTCATCAGCGCCAGCTCGTAGTGCAATTTATTATTGAGGAGGTCGCCAAACATCATCAGACCCATGTCGCGTCCGTAGTTCACGCCATTCAGCGGGTCTGGTCCCTCACCGGCAAGGTAGAGCACGACCTGTGAATAGACATCGATAAGCTCCAGCATTGTGGGCGACAGCGGGTTCTCCATGGTATAAGAGTGCTTGAACTGTCCCAAACGGACGCTCAGCGCCTTGTTGTTTGTCACTTGATAATCGGTGTAGAACTCCTGCACAACCGAGGAGAAGTCGTGCATGAAGAGGAACGACCAGCGGTCGGTGATGCGCGCCTTTGCCCAAAGCAGCGTACGCTTCAGGTTGTAGGCGTTGCTTTTCTTGCCATAGGGGTCTTGAAAACTCCATCCGCCTTGTGCATACCCGTTGAGGGTGATGCGACTCGTAAGGTCACTCAGCCAGCTGTCAGCATTGGCTGTTCCCGATACCTGCCCCATCATAGAGGCACTGCCCATTGTTAGAAACAACAGGACAAAAACTCGTTTTCTAAAAGTCATGAGTTTCTTTTTGTGTGAATAATTATTGAATGCGTTGCTCATCACCCTCTCCATTTGGAGGGGGCGGAGGGAGGCGCTAAATGAATTCTTCGCCATAGCGGATGCCCACCTCGTTGACGTATTTGCGAATCAATGCCGACGAGTCGCTCTTGGGACATATCAGCAGCACGTCGCCCTGCTCGGCCACGATGTAGCCCTCCAGCCCATTGATCACGCCGACGTGGCCTTTTGGCAACTTCACGATGTTGTCGCGGCAGTTCTCCAACACCACCTCCGAGTCAATCGTCACATTGTCGCCCTCCTGTCGCTGCATGAATTCGTAGATGCTGTGCCAAGTGCCCAAGTCGGCCCAGCCAAAGTTGCAGCGCATCACGTAGGCGTTGTCCGACATCTCCAGCGTGACCTTGTCCATCGACAGGTTGGGATAGGCAGGATAATGGGTCATCACGTAGGCCAGTTCCTCGCTGGGCGACATCTCGTCATTCAGTGGATCCAAGCGATGCGGAATATCGGTAAGCGTTTGTTTGAAGAACTGCTGCAGATAGCGGATATTGGCCAAAAACATGCCCGTGTTCCACAAGAACTCATCGCTCTCCATGAAGATGCGGGCGAAATCGCGCTCCGGCTTCTCCGTAAACGACTGTACCTTAAAAATGCCAGCAGTGGCAGTGGGTTCGCCCATCTGTATATAGCCGTAGCCCGGTTCGGGTCGTGTAGGCTTCACGCCCATCGTCAGAATCATATCATTCTGTGCCACAAAGTCGAGACCCCTCTGCACACAGTCGCTAAAGCTATCATCGCCCACGATGAACTGGTCCGACGGAACCACGATGATACGCGCTTCGTCGCTACGGCGGTGGATGCGCAGACCCGCCCATGCCACCGAGGGAGCTGTATTGCGGTTCACGGGCTCTTCAAGGATGTTCTCCTTGGGCAAGTCGGGCAACTGCTCATGGGTAAGGGCTGTGAAGTTCTCACAAGTGCAAACGTATATGTTCTCTTTCGGGATGAAGGCCGCCATGCGGTCGTAGGTGGATTGGAGCTGAGTGCGACCCGTGCCAAAGAAATCAACAAACTGCTTGGGCCTCTCCATGCGGCTCGACGGCCATAGCCGTTTTCCTCGCCCACCCGCCAGGATGATGCAGAAATTATTTGACTGTATTTCCATAAATATTGATTATCACAGTTTTGTGCCCGCTAAAGTACACTATTTTTCTCAGTTAGCCAAGAAAAACGTAAAGAATTATCAATATATTTAATTTTTTTAGGACAAATCGTTGGATATTTCTGAAAATAGTTGTAACTTTGCACCCGCTTAAGAGAAAACGCGTTCAGTTTTCAAGCCCAGATGGCGGAATCGGTAGACGCGCTGGTCTCAAACACCAGTGGGGCAACCCGTGCCGGTTCGACCCCGGCTCTGGGTACTGAAGCGAGGAGAGAATAACAGCTCTCCCCGCTTTTTTGTTTGCCCAGCATGGACAGTTTTCCATATTTTTTCAACATAAAAGAGAAACTTTAGTCAAAGCTATCTGCTGCCAACAGCATTCCGTCTTCCTCTTCAAATTGAGGATACATCCGGATTTCTTTTGTCTCAGCCACTACGCTATCGACCGAATCTGCTTCTACCTCATATTTCTTGAAGTTTTCTGCTTGCTCAAAGATTTCCTTAAACACCTCATCCTGTGGCACGGGAGGATAGCCATGTTCTGCAAGGATGAGAATCAAATCCATCTGGAGCTCTGCCTTAATATCCGAGCGGTTTGCCCAGTCGGTATATTTCGATTTGTCATCCACCATCTTCTTCACTGCGGCCGCCAACACGAGCAGCTTTTCTTCTGGATATTCAAAGCCGAACTTAATGGCAATCTCTTTCAGAATATCATAGAACGCCTTCTCCTCGTAGGTGATGCCCAGTTCTTTGAACGATTTCTTCTCCTTGTTCACCTCCTTGAGGAGTTCTGCCATCTGCCTAGCCACTTCATCGAGCACTTCTTGGGCAAACACGGCATTGTCGCTACGGTCGTTATATCTGTTGACCAGCTCATTCAACCGCTTGGTGAAGTCCACGCCCTTCATCTTGTTTACCTTCTTGAACTCGGTAATGACGGTGCGCAACAACTTCTCCATCAATTTTACTTTCGTGTTGGGCAACTGAAGCCTTTCAAGCCTTGCCATGTAATCTTCGCTCAGGAGGTCGAGGTCTTTGTCATCAGCATTCACCTGTGCCACCTCTTCCACTCCTTCCGACTGCAAAGCCTCTTGAAGCATCTGACTAACCCTTTGGTTCATCTGCGTGACATCGGGTGCGTTGCCTTTCGTCAGCTTATATACGATGGAGCGGACACCAGTGAAGAAATGAATGTCTTCACGCTCTTCATCGCTGATGTCGTCATGATTCGAACAGAGATTAAATGCCGACTTCAGCTTCCTCACATGTCCCATAAAGAGGTTCTGCATCTTTTCTGTTGACTGCACGAACTCGGCAGCGCCCTTCAGACAATCAAGTTGCTCCAAAGGAGTTCCTGTGGTGAACTTCGAGTAGTCGAATGGTGCAAACATCCTGCGCAGGATGTCCAGCTCGTCTTTCACCATCGTCAGAGACTTCTCAATGGTTTCCACGTTGTCGTCTATGTTGCCACCACCGGCATATTGTTTCAGGGCATTGTTCAAGTTGCTCTTGATGCCGATGTAGTCCACCACCAACCCCTTGTCCTTACCCTCATATACGCGGTTTACGCGGGAGATGGTCTGTATGAGCGTATGTCTCTGCAATGGCTTGTCGATATACATGGTGTCGAGGCATGGCACGTCGAAGCCCGTAATCCACATATCCACCACGATGGCAATCTTGAACTCCGACTCAGGATCTTTGAAAGCCAAGTCCAGTTTCTTCCTGTCCTCATCATTGCCCAGCAGGTTATACAGCGTCTCGCCATCATCCTTCGAGCGCGTCATCACCATCTTCATTTTCTCTGTTTGCCAATCAGGACGCAGGGCAATAATCTGCTTGTAGAGGTCGTAGGCTATCTGCCGGTTGGAGCAAACAAACATGGCCTTGCCGCAAACAGTACTGCCCTCTTCGATACGTTTTTCATAGTGCTCCACGAAATCCTTTGCCACAGCAGCCAGCCGTTTCGGGTCGCCGATGATTTTGTCCATCTGCGTCACCGCCTTCTTGCTCTCTTCTATCTGGTATTCATTAGCACCTTCCTCTGCACACTGCTTGTAGTAGTTTTCAATCTCTTGCAACTGTCGATGGTCGGCAAACACCTTGGCTGCACGCCCTTCATAGACGATGCGCCGCGTGATACCATCGGCCACCGATTCTGTCATGGTGTAGCTGTCCACCACATCGCCAAAAACGTCAATGGTTGAGTCGATAGGCGTTCCCGTGAATCCCACGTAGGTGGCATTGGGCAGAGAGTCGTGCAGATACTTGGCAAAACCATAACTGCGCTTCACGCCCTTATCGGTAATCGTGATGTTCTGCGAGATATTCGTCTGCGAGCGATGAGCCTCGTCAGAGATACAGATGATGTTGGCGCGGTCAGATAGCAGGTTGATGTCCTCCGAGAACTTATGAATAGTAGTCAGGAACACGCCACCGCTCTTTCTTCCTCTCAGCAGTTCGCCCAGTTCTTTGCGCGTCTCCACATTGACAACCGTCTCATCACCAATGAACTGCTTGGCATTCACGAATTGCGCCGACAGTTGGTCGTCCAAGTCCGTTCGGTCGGTAATCAGCACGATTGTTGGGGAGGCCAAATAACGGCTTCGCATCAACATTCGCGTCAGGAACAGCATCGTCAGACTCTTGCCACAGCCCGTCGCTCCAAAGTAGGTGCCACCTTTTCCGTCGCCCTTGATATTGATATGCGAGTGTTCCAGGATATTTTCATACAGCAGATGCGTCGCAAAGAACTGCGGATAGCGACATACTATTTTCCGTTCACTCTTCGAATTGTCGGGGAAGAACACAAAATCCTTCATCACGCTCAGCAGCCGCTCCTTTCTGAAGAGTCCTTGCATCATCGTATGCAGCGAGTCGATGCCGTCATTGGCCTTGTCCGTCCGCTCCACTTTTCGCCAGGCATAGAAGAACTCGTATGGCGTGAACAGCGTACCATACTTGTTATTCACCCCGTCGCTGATCACCACGAACGCATGATAGCGGAACAGGTCGGGGATGTCCCTGCGATAGCGCACCGTCAGTTGCGTGTAAGCGTTCATGATGGTGGTATTCTCTTTCACGGCACTCTTGAACTCCAACACCACCACAGGTAGACCGTTCACATAGACAATGCCATCAGGAATCCGCTTTTCCGCCCCTTTTATCTCCAGTTGGTTAACAATCTTGAAGATGTTCTTGTCAGTATCCTCAAAGTCTATCACCTCAACGAACAGGTCTGGCTGCGACGCGTCTTCACGTTTAATCGTAAAGCCCTCCGTCATCAGCCTATAAGTCTGGGCATTCTGCTGAAACAGCGGTGCACCATTGTCTGCCGTCAACTTCGCCATCACGCGTTCCACCTCCAACGCCGTGATACCCTCGTCGGCATATCTGTCCATCAGATACATCCGCAAGTCATCACGAAGCAACACATCCGACAACTCCTTATGAATCGTCTTGCCGCTCTGCCAGCTATATCCCTGCTGCTCGAACAGTTCCATGATGCCCATTTCCAAGGCGTGTTCATTGAATGGTGACATAGTCGTTGTTTTTTATTTCTAGTTTTACTTAGAAAATCCTAGGCTGGCCTAGGTTTTCCTATAATTTCTTAGGTTTTCCTATAATTTCCCAGGCTTTCCTAAATTCTCTTAGTCTTTCCTAAGTTTCTTTACCTCTTCTTCCAACTCCTTTATTCTTTTCTTTAGCGCTGCATTCTCTGCCTCTAACTTTTTCATGTATGCGTCTTGTTCCTGACGATAGCCAGTTCTTGCAGCATACATTCGCTCTTTGATGCCGCCCTCTGTCACAAATTGCTTTTCAAGCTTCTCGATATAAGCGCACATCATCTTGTCCGTCTGATGGCAGAGCGTAAGCGCCAAGTTGGCCATCACCTCGTCATTTATCTTAGACAGCAAAGGCTCATAATCACGAAAGTCGTTATGGGAGTGACAAAACTCACGGAGTTTACGTTGACGTTCATAGCTTGCATCCCACGTAGATAGGTGGTGGGTGTTCAGATAGTCTTGGTAGTCGGCACGGAGTTCTTGCAGACTACTACGCGCCACATTCATCAACTTAATCTCCATCTCAGAGCTTGTCTGTCCATCCTCGCTGCCTTCCACTATATTTTGTTTTCCAGAGCGGGCTGCCTGCACCATCTGGTCAACCGTTCTGTCACCATGAGCCGGTAAGAAGCGCTTGCAGAACTCCACTGTTATTTGGTAGAGTGCATCGCTTTTGCGATAGAAGTATAGTTCTTTCCAAACCACAGCCTTCTTCAGTACCTTGCCTTTGGTATCATATTCCATATTGTCTTTTGTTCTTTATCTTTTTATGGTCTATTTTAGAGATTAGGAAATCGTGATTTCCATATTTTGCCCCATCTTCGCCAAAAGCAAAGACTGTAATTCTGTTAATTTTGATTTCTCTTGTTTGTACAACATTATATTATCGTATAACGTTTCCATTTTAACCGTAAAGTCCATCAACAATTCTGATGATGGGACAACAATACGGAAAGTCTCTATTTCAGTTTTCGTAATGGCCTCTCTTGTTGAACCAGATTGACTCATGCCTAATAACGATTGCTTTGCTTCATCTGAGCATAAAGAACAAAGAAGATAATATGACATATAATACTCTTTGGGACGAATTATCATCACATGCTGATTGACCCTTGCAGGTAGTATGTCATCTGGAACCATACAGCATCTTGCGACTGAAGCACCTGTAATGTTGAATAATATGTCTTTTTTCTTCACAGTAACTCCATCCAATTGCTTCGCTTGTCTGTCAGAGATGTGCGCCAATTCATCATAACTGAAATTGAAGTCAAAGACATTCATACTTCGGATAAGTGATACTCCAGAATCCGTATAACAATCTTTTCCGCCTTTAGGAGTTGAACCACTTCCAATCTTAGTACAGATATCTCCTAAAGTTCCTATTCGCCAGCCATCGGGAAGTTTTTCTTTATCGATGTTATCGACGAACATTTTGCGGTAGAGGGCTTGGGCGGTGGTTTCGAGGTGCTGAATCATTTGCTCGTTGAGGTGGATGCGTTTGGTTAGCGTTTCGTATTCCTCTACGATTTCACGTTGGAGAGTAATGGAGGGAATCGGGAGTATCACGTCACAGAGTTCTTCCCATTCGAACACTTCACGGGCACTGCCATGAGAATGGAAACGAGCATAACGGTCAAACTCAGGACGACGGAACCACATCATCAGATATTCAGGCAAAAGCTCATCGTGGTCGACGACCTCAAAAACGGTATAGGCTTGGGAAATGATGGCATTCTCCATACCCTTATATAAGGCGATTGTTATTTTGTCGCCATTTCGTGAGGTGACAGGAACGTAGGCAAACTGCGTCGGACTAACAATCTTGTATGACGACATATCCGTCCCAATGGTATTAGCGATGGAAGGAATAAACCTCTTCTCAATGCTTAATCCCAGCAAGTTCGTAACCTTCAACTCCCGATTACGAACATTCACCTCTCTGATATAGTCGCCTAATCGTTTATAATCCATAGCCTAATTTCTCAAAGAGGGCTTTTAGTTCCAGTTTGCTTGCTTCTTCCTGCTGCAACAGGTCGCGCATTTCGGCTTGCAGCTGGCGCATCTTGGTGTCGAAGTCTATCTGCTCATCGCGATTGCGGAACTCGATGTATTTGCTGGGCACGAGGCTCCAGCCTTTCTGCTCAATCTCGTCGAGGGTGGCAGAGTAGCAGTATTCGGGTTCGTTGTGATAGGTCTCTTCATAGCCGACGTGTTGCCAGTTGTGGAAGTTCTCGGCTATCTGCTGAATCTGCTCCTGCGAGAACTGGATGTATTTCTTCTCAAAAGGCTCGCCCCACTGGCGCAGGTCGATAAAGAGCACTTCGTTTTCGCGGTTGCGGTATCTGACCAGTTTGCCGTTCTGCTCTACACTGCGGGCACGCTTGTTATTGTTCAGAATCCAAAGCGTCACACTGATGTCTGTGGAGTAGAACATATTGCGAGGCAGAATGACAATCGCCTCCACCACCTTATTTAATAATAGTTGCTTGCGGATGGCCAACTCCGTGCCGTCGCCACTCAAAGCGCCATTCGCCAGGAGGAAGCCAGCCGTGCCGTTGGCAGAGAGTTTAGAGACAATGTTGAGAATCCAACCATAATTGGCATTGTTGGTAGGCGGCACATCATAACCCACCCATCGAGGATCGTCCTTCAGCTCGTTTTCGGCTCGCCATGCCTTTTGGTTGAAGGGTGGATTAGCCATAATGAAGTCGGCCTTGAGGTCCTTATGCTGGTCGTTATGGAATGTATCGGCAGCCATCTCGCCCAAATTACAAGCGATGCCACGAATGGCCAAGTTCATCTTTGCCAGCTTATAGGTGGTGTTGGTGTATTCCTGTCCATAGACGGAGATGTCGCGCTTGTTGCCATGATGGGCTTCGATAAACTTCATGCTCTGCACAAACATACCACCAGAGCCACAGCAGGGGTCGTAGATTTTGCCACGATAAGGCTCAATCATCTCGGCTATGAGATTGACAATGGTCTTCGGCGTGTAGTATTCTCCTTTACCCTTGCCCTCGGCAATGGCAAACTTACCCAAGAAATACTCATAGACTCGACCAATGAGGTCGTTCTCTGGGTCTTTCAACGTATCAATCTTATTGATTTCGTCGAGCAAGGCAGCAAGTTTGGTACGGTCAAGCGAAAGCCCTGCGTAATAATTGCTGGGCAGGGCACCCTTCAAAGTAGGGTTGTTATGCTCCACTTTCGCCAATGCCTTATCTATCTTGATGGCAATATCGTTCTGCTTGGAATTCTCTATCAGATAATCCCAACGACTTTCAGGCTCCAGATAAAAGACATTCTTGGCATTATAGAACACAGGATTATCGGCAAACGCCTCTTTCCCATCGGCCACCAGCTCATTGCGTCGCTCTGTAAAACGGTCGTTTGCATATTTCAGGAAGATGAGACTCAGCACCACATGCTTGTATTCCGATGGTTCCACAGAGCCGCGCAGTTTATTCGCCGACTCCCACAGCGCCTCTTCAATCGCTTTTTCCTTTATCTGTTTCTTTGCCATGATCAATCATTGTTAGACGTGACAGTCACTACCATTTATTTTGGGTTAACCAACGATTAGTGATTTGCCTTTGCAAAGATAAACATTATTTATTAAACTACCGAACTATGTGTTGATAAATATCTCTATCGTAGCACTTTTTGTGGTCTTTCTGCTTGATTTGCATCCTTTGAAGCCACTGCTTTCAAAAAAACATCAGTCTGCCTTTCATTTGTTTAAACTGCGACGTGGTCTATATAAACCGTGACGCGGTTTTTATAGACTACGACGTAGTTTATAAAAACTACGACGTGATCTGAAGAATGGCTGCATGTCCATAGCAAAAACTAACGCCTTTCAAAAAAATAGGGGAACTTCGAGCTGAAAAAAAACGAGTCTGGAGGGTGCATCGCTGCGGCCTCCAGAATCGCCCCGGGAATAATTTACTAACTTTACTATTGGTTCAGTTATGGTATAGTCAGTAGTTGTATCGGTTACTGCAGTCGGTAGGTAACGGGGATGGTGAAGCGCACTCGCACGGCCTTGCCACCCTGCTTTCCAGGTGTCCACTTGGGCATTGCCTTGACCACGCGGACGGCCTCGTCGCTCAATAATTGCACGGCAGCGTTGTGGGCTTCAGCCGTCTGGCGTTCCTCTTCGGACATGTCGGGTGTCAGTGGCACCATTTTCGCAGATGAAGAGTGCTTGATAGCCTTATGACCAGACAGACGGCCATCCTTTTCGACGATGAACTGCACGAACACCTTGCCCTGAACGCCCCACTCCTCTGCCTGTTCGGGGTATTTGATGTTTTGTGCAAGAAACTCCATCATTTTCACGTCGCCGCCAGGAAATTGGGGTTGCTGTTCACAGACGTCGAAGATGGGTTCGTCGCCTACTTGCTTGGTCTGCACCAACACCGCCACATCGGCATCGACATGAAAAGCTTTTTTGATGTTTTCGCTTGAATTGATGACATCGACAAAGACAATGTCTTCCGTGTTGATGCTGCCGGCGGCTTCTTCGGTGGTGAGTTCACCGTCGACGATAAGAACTTTCTTTTCAGTCGTTTTTTCCGTCACCAGGTTGCACACATACCGGTCGGGAGACAGCTCGGAGAGATGTATTTCCTGCAGTTGTCCTCCGGGCAAGTCGAGCAGCGTAGTCCGTTCAATGGGCTTGCCATTGATTTGCATGGTGGTCTTCTCCACCTCAAGGGCGATGGGCCTGTTGCCGGGGATGACCTCCTCCTTACCATTGCGGAAGAACTTCACGCCGGGCATGTAGCGTATTTGGTAACTGTCGCCCCGGCCATTGGTCTTTTCATGAAACACGCGTACAGCAGGATTATCTTTTGTCGATATGGTTTCATAGTCGATGACGGTTCGGGCCGTCATGGCCAGCGAGACGAGGGCGACAGGCACCACGTAGAGTGCTTTGATCCATACCGTGTAGTTTGATTTGGGTTTGAGCATCATTAGGATTCGTTTTTTTGTTTTTGGAGTACGGATGCCGTTGGCAAGAGCACAGGCCTGAATGCCCGTTGCCTTCTGCATCAGCAGATGGATGTACTGGCTTTCGTCGAAGCCGGACGAGAGGACGGATGCGTCGGCCTGAAACTCGTGGACGATGCGCAGTTCCTGGCGCAGGAACCACAACACGGGATTGAACCATTGCAGAGCCGTGAGCACTTCTACGACCACCATGTCGTAGCTATGATGATGGCGCACGTGCGCCTCTTCGTGGGCAAGGATGGCGTTCCGCTCCCAGCCCCTCGCCAAAGGATGGAAGCCCCAGTCGTCGCGCGACACTACGATGTTGTGCATCCACGAGAAGGGGGCAACGGGAGCATCGACCACACTGACCTGCGTGCCAGTGGGCAACGTATGCTTTTCACCGTTGGAGATGAGGGTTTTCAATTTCTTGTAGCTGGAGACGACAAACAGCAAACGAACTACAGTGCCCGTCAGGAGCAGGGCAGCGAGTGGAAGGGTCCAGTCGAAGTTTTGTTCCATTGCTTCGACGACGGGCAGCGACGGGACATCGCCGATGGCAGCGCCGTCGGTTGCCGGCTGCAGCGTGCCCTCCACCCATACCTTGCGGTGGAAAGTGATGATGCACAACGGCAGCACCAGCGAGAGGGTCATCACCAAGAGCAGTACAGCGCGGTTCAGCCTGTGTGATGTGTCGCGGGCAAGGAGTAGTCGATAGAAGAGGTAAAACACCACTATCAGCGCCGCCACCTTCAGGTCGTAGTATATCAAGTCAGTCATCATGATTTCTCTTTTGGATGAGGCTCAATAGTTCGCGAATGTCCTGCTGCGTCAGTTCTTCCTCCTCGGCAAAGAACGAGACGAGCGATTTCACCGAGCCGCCGAAGAAGGTGTCTTTCACTTCGTTCATCACCAATCGGCGGTATCGCTCGCGGGTCATCAAAGGCGAATAGAGGAGCGTTTTGCCCGTGCTGCCCTTTCGCCTTTCAACAAATCCCTTCTGCTCCAGAATCTTCAGGAAGGTGGCCACGGTGGTATAGGCAGGCCGTGGCTCGGCAAACTGCTGCTGGATATCGGCCACACAGGCTCCCCGCTGTATGTCCCACAGGATGTTCATCACCTGCATTTCGCCTTTTGTGAGTGTCTTCATGCGCTTCGCTAAATGATAAATGATAATTGCACGGCAAAATTACTAAGTTTTTAGAAAACTAAAACTTTAGTAAAAGGAAAAA
The DNA here is from genome assembly GCA_017619275.1 of Prevotella sp. Lineage (GTDB taxonomy): Bacteria > Bacteroidota > Bacteroidia > Bacteroidales > Bacteroidaceae > Prevotella. The sequence continues at coordinate 72,313 of JAFZSR010000097.1, forward strand.
GCAAAATCACCATTTATCTTTAACGTTCCTTTTTAGTAATGTGCGTTGGATTATTAGTAATTAACGCTTCCATTACTGTGGAGCGCGAAAAAGGAATCGGGAGGAAAAGCCAGTTGGCTGCTGGCGTAGGGAATGGCTTAGTCGTCGTAGCAACCCCAGCCCTTGGCGTTGGAGAGCGAGTCGAGATGGAAGTCGTAGATCATGTCGTGGCTCTCCACGGTGCGGAAGTGTTGCTCGCCCTGCACCGAGTCCTTGGGCGTTTCCCAGATGATGTTCTTGCAGTTCACGGTGTCTTCCAGCGCTGGCGTGCGCAGCAAGCAGTTCTCGAAATAATAACTGAAGGCCGCAGTGGAGTCGCCCTCCAGTGCCTCGCCCATCACCACGTCGGCGTCGTAGCCGGTGACGATGCTGTTGGTCATCATCATCTGGTGCAGAGAGCAGGGCGCGTTGCCGTGAAAGTTGGTGAAGCGCAAGGCTGCGCCACGACCACTGCCCACCGCGTTGAACTGTGCTAGGGTGCATCGGTCCATGACAACGGCGCCACCATAGAAGGCTACGCAATCGCCTGCCGCATTGGAGAAGAGGCAGCGCAACAGCCCCACCCAGGAGTTGATGGCTCGCAAGCCAGTGCCCGAACTGTTGTGCACTGCCGAGCGCTCCATGTAGAGTCGCTGCTTGTCGGTGAGCAGTGCCGACGAGTCGCACACGATGCCATCCTCGGCATTGCGTATCTGCGTGGCAACGAGCATGTTTTCGTAGGACGAGGGGAAGAAGCGCACGCCCCGCCATTGGCCGGGCAGACGGTCGTAGGGCAGATAGCTGAAGATGCGGTCGAGGCGGTCGCCACGCAGCACGGCGCTGTCGGCAACCAGTGTGCCATAGACGTCGATGCCGGCACGGTCGTGGAAATACAGGGTGGTGTTTTTCAGCGAGAGTGTAGCCGCGCTGTCGACGCGAATACCTTTCATCACCACGATAGGCGTGGTGCTTTGTATGAGCGTGTCGCGACGGACGATGATGCTGTCGCAGATGAGTGCATCCCAAGAGTGCCCCCAAAGCGTGACGTATTGCTGACGGCCACTCTCGAGGGTGAAGATGAGTTGGTCTTCAATCAGCTGCGGCACAGGCTGATTGTTGCGAGGGGCGGTGAGTTCCACAAACACGCGGATGCTGTCGCCACTGCGCACTTCTAGGTCGTTTGCAACCGAGCCGAGGGCATTGTCGAGATAGGAGCCATCGACGTTCACACGGAAGCCCGTCTGATTGCCCTGCCGCAGATGCACACTTTGCAAGCGCACCCCACGGCTGGAGTGGTTGTAGACCCAAAAGTCGTAGGTGCGCGAGCCTACGGTGGAGAACACGGTGTCCATCTTCACCGAGTCGACCGAGAAGGTGAGCAAGGCAGTTGGCGAGGTGGTGAACTTATCGTCGTCGGAACATGCGGCTGTCCACGCGCACGCACATATAATAAAGAGGTATAAGAAAATCCGTTTCATCTTAATGATAAAACGGACTTTCATTCATTTTATTGTCTTAGTGGCCTAAGATGTTTTTTTCTCAACCGAAGTAGCGCTTCAGCAATCCGGCGAAGCCGGCTCCGTGGCGAGCCTCATCCTTGGCCATCTCGTGCACGGTGTCGTGGATGGCGTCGAATCCGGCAGCCTTGGCGTTCTTGGCAATGCGGAACTTGTCCTCGCAGGCACCAGCCTCGGCAGCGGCGCGCTTCTCCAGGTTGGTCTTCGTGTCGTCCCACACGCACTCACCCAGCAGCTCGGCAAAGCGGCTGGCGTGGTCGGCCTCCTCGAAGGCATAGCGCTTGAAGGCCTCGGCAATCTCGGGATAGCCCTCTCGGTCGGCCTGGCGGGCCATAGCCAGATACATGCCCACCTCGCTGCACTCGCCATTGAAGTGGTTGCGCAGGTCGTTAATCATTTCCTCGGAAACGCCCTCGGGCTTGCCGTCGCCAATGCGGTGAACGGTGGCGTAGGTGGTTTCGCCGTTTTCCTTCAGTTCAGAAAACTTCGAGGCAGGAGCCTTGCAGATGGGGCACTTCTCAGGGGCAGCATCGCCTTCGTAGATATATCCACAAACGGCGCAAATAAACTTTTTCTTCATAGTTGCAAAATAATTATTAGGTAAAAAAATGTTTTTGCAAAGATAGGTATAAAAAACAAATCCCGCAAGCATTTTGCGGGATTTATTTCAAAAATTAGGCGATTTCTATCATTCTTTTTCTCTTTTCAATTAGCGAACGGCATAAGCGGCCACGGTGGCAGCGAGTGCGCGTGGATTGCCCATGTCGAAACGTTCGCCCTTGAGCCTGACGCCATACATCCCCGTGCGCCTGCGAACGGCATCGAGGGCCGAGGTGAGCTCAATCTCGCGCTGGGTGTTGTCGGCGTCGGCGGCAGCCACATCACGCTCCAGTTGCTTGTAGACTTCGGGGGTGAGGATGTATTGGCCAAACACCGAGCAGTATTCGTGACGCCCGTCGGCACAGCGCACACCCAGATTTTTCTCGGCAAAGCTCGCCCTTGGCTTCTCCGCCAGCGTAGTGACGTTCAGCACGGTCTCGTCCTTGTCTTCCCACACGCCGCTCATGATGCCGAAGAAGCTCACCTCGTGCAAATCGACGGGATAGAGGCCCACGGTGAGGCAGTTGGCCTTCTCATAAGCCTCAATGAGTTGCAGGGCGCAGGGCTTGTTGCTGTTCGAGCGATAGAGCGTGTCGCCCAGCATCAGCAGCACGGGTTCGCCATGCGCAAAGTTTGCCGTCTGCAGCACGGCGTGGCCAAAGCCCCGCTTCTCCTTCTGATAGACATAGTGCAGACGCTTTCCGATGGCGAGGATACGGTTCTCATATTCTCGGCTCTCGGCACTCAGCTTGTTGCGGTGCTCGTCGCTGATGGGACGCTCGAAGAAGTCCATGTACATCTTGCGCTCTTCCTCGCTGCCCAGCACCAAGCATATCTCGTCGATGCCACTCTGCACCAGCTCTTCGAGCAGGATGAGGATGACGGGGCGCACCATGCCATCGGCACAGGGAATGGGGAAGAAGTCCTTCTTCAAGGAGCGAGTGCTGGGATAAAGACGTGTGCCAAAGCCAGCCACAGGGATGACGGCTCGGTGCACGGTGTGAACAGGCTGGAGCGTGAAGCTGTAGGCATGCAAGCCCAACGATTGCAGATAGTCGACGAGCTGCTGCTGGCACTCGGCGTTGCGCGCCAGGAACTGCACGCTGCCATCGCCATGCGAGCCAACGCCCTTGCCACCATAGGTGAGTTGCTTTACGCGCTCGTCGGTCAGCAAGGCATGCAGCTTGGGGGCAGCCAGCTCCATAGGACTCATCGGGGCCACCTGGCGGTCGAAGAGTTCTTCGGCCTCGGTCATCAGGCGTCCCAACGCCTCGACGTCGCCATTGGCCATATAAGTCACGGCGCGGTCGACGATTTTCTGGTTCTTCCTGCCCAATGCCTCGTGCAGCTTCAGTCCCTGCTCGTCGGTGGGGAAAGGGTATGCCTTGTTCAGATCCGACAGAATCTTGATGGTATTCTTGTCGCCCATCAGGTCGGCAAACACCCAGTGAAGGTGCCGCTTCACCGTGAGGGGCTTCACCTCAATCTCGTCGCCGTCGAAGGTCATCAGATTGGGCTTCACGCCAAAGGCGCACGCCTGGTCCAGTCGGCCACAGCGGCTGCTGGTGCGCAGCTCACCCACATAGGCAATGTTCATCTCGCCCATGGTGTTCAGGTTCAGATTGTACAACAGATTGAAGGCCCGCGCCACGAGCACACAGATGGCGGCACTCGACGAGAGCCCGCTCTTGATGGGTAGCGTCATCTTGGTGATGTTGATGCGCACGCCGCCCACCTTATACCATTCATGCATATAGCTGGCCACACCGGCGCAGTAGCAGAAGAACGAGCCCGAGCGAGCCACGCGCTTCAGCTCCATCTCGTCCATGCGACAGGAAAAATCGTGCCACTGATCGGCAATCTCCAGGGCTGTGCTCTGTACTTCGAAGATACTCGAGCGCTCCACCTCGGCGGTGATGCCCTGCTCTATACCCGTAACGATGGCAGCGCCCGGTGCTATCTGGGCATTCATCGTGCGGTAGTGGCCAGCCCAGTCGGTATGCTCACCAAACAGGCAGAGGCGACCAGGAACAAACAGCTTAATCATCTTTTTTCTTTCTTTAGGGGGAGTCCCCCACTCCACTCATTTAATTCCAAAATCAACTCCTCTTCTCCTTGATGATGCCATGTCGGTAGGCGTGGAGCAGTTTCTTCAAGTCGCTGATTTGCGCACGAAGCTCGGTGCCCTTATCGGTGTCGGCCACAAGCATTCGGTGTGCCGACATCTCCACCAGCTGTGTGGTCGACTTGATGTCGGTGCCTCGCTGTATGGCGTCCTGGGTGCTGGTGAACGGCTCGTGCTGCACCAACTGGAAGCCTCGAGAATGGTAGATGAGCGTATAGCCGGCGATACCCGTCTCGGTGTGGTAGGCCTCCGAGAATCCGCCGTCGATCACCATCAGTCGTCCCCCCGCCTTGATAGGGTTCTCGCCCGAAGCGGCATGCACGGGCACGTGGCCGTTGATGATGTGGCGATCCACTCCTGGCCCTTCACCCAGCGAGGAGGGCACGCCGAAAGCGTCCATGATGCGGTCGCACACTTCGGCAGAGTCGCGCAGACGGAAATAGTTGCCCTTCTCTTCGCGGTAGGTGTCCTTGTCGCTGAGGAAATAGCGCTCGAAGGTGGCCATCTTCGACTTATCGAAGAGGGGCGAGTCCTTGCCGCACCACAGGTAGAGAAAATAGTCTTTGGCATACTGCCGGATGTCTTGCGGCGTGTCGGTCTGGAAAGCCACGCGTATCAGGCGGTCGATGGCGTCGAGCAGCTCACGGCCTGCGTATGGCTGGCCCATGATGCTGACCGTCTTTAGCGTGCCGTCGTCGTTCAGCGGTATGCTGGCATGGAAGAGCAAGTTCTGGTTGTAGATGCCATACATGCTGCCATGTCCCAGCAGCGAGCGCAGGTGCTTGCGCAGCTTCTCGCTGACGCGGAACGAGTGGTGCAGCTTCTGCATCAGCTCGCGCTCCTCTTCGGTGAGTGCCGAGGGTGCCGAGGGCAGCACCGTGGGGAAGCAGCACGACCGCATGGCATAGTCGTGGCCGTCGATGGTGCACACGCCGCGCTCGTAGTCCACAGCCTCCAGCAGACAGCGGTCTTCCATCTGCCACTCCGGGCGGCGATGGAACACCTCGGCCTCCACCTTGAACTGCAGCACGCTGATGGCCTTGTGCATCTTCGCCGTCAGCTGGATGGTCTTCTCGTCCATCACCGTATCTTTCAGCAGCCGAGGCACGAACTCACTGCAGGGGTCGTCTTTATAGGTCTCCAGGGCGAACGTGGCCAGCGGTAGCAGGTTGATGCCGTAGCCCTCCTCCAGCGTGGCCATGTTGGCATAGCGCAGGCTCAACCGCAGCACATTGCAGATGCACGCGTCGTTGCCCGCAGCGGCACCCATCCACAGGATGTCGTGGTTGCCCCACTGTATGTCCCACGAGTGGTAGTGGCGCAGCGTGTCCATGATGATGTGCGCGCCGGGGCCGCGGTCGTAGATGTCACCCAGGATGTGCAGCTGGTCGATGGCCAGGCGATGGATGACGTTGCAGATGGCCACGATGAAGGCATCAGCACGCCCCGTGGAGATGATGGTGCTCACGATGACGTTCACGTAGGCCGCCTTGTTCTGGTCGTCGGTATTCTCGTGCAGCAGCTCCTCGATGATATAGCCAAACTCTGGTGGCAGCGCCTTGCGCACCTTCGAGCGGGTGTACTTCGACGACACCTCGCGGCACACCTTCACCAGCTGATGGATGGTGATGTGATACCAGTCGGCCATGTCTTCCTCCTGCGCCTTTATCAGTTCCAGCTTCTGCTCAGGATAGTATATCAGCGTGCACAGCTCTTTCTTGTCGGTTTCGCGAATGGTGCTGCCAAAGAGCTCCTCCACCTTGCGCTTGATATTGCCCGACGCGTTTTTCAACACGTGCACGAAAGCCTCGTGCTCGCCGTGCAGGTCGGCCAGGAAGTGCTCCGTGCCCTTCGGCAGGTTCATAATGGCCTCCAGGTTAATCACTTCGCGCGCGGCGTCGGCCACCGTAGGGAAGCTGCGGCTCAGCAGGTTCAAGTATTTTTCATCCGTATTCATACTCCATGCTTTTCAATGATGGCTGCAAAGTTACGAAAAAACGAGTGAAATGCAAAAGGAAAGCTAGCTTTTCTTTTCATTTCAAAATGTTTATTTTCAAGTGCCAGTAACATCGGCGGAGCCAAACTCTCAGGCTTCTTTTAGGCAAAACCTGAATTTTTTCTTGATTTATTTAGGTAGTATCAGTTATTATTTGTAAATTTGTGCTCAAATATTGAGCTATTTATGGCAAATACTGAAAAGTATGAAGCGCAAAACCGTTTTGCGTGTAGTCCTTACAAAGCAAGATAAGACTAATCGTAGATGTGCTAACGCTATTTTTGTTCTACAAAGTAGATTGAATAAGTATGACCAAGAAACAAGCATTACAACTGTTTGAACAGCGGAAGGTCCGTACCGTGTGGGACGACCAGGAAGAGAAGTGGTATTTCTCAGTAGTAGATGTGGTAAGCGTTCTTACTGACAGTCCTAATCCACGGAATTATTGGAAAGTATTGAAACATCGGTTAATAAAAGAAGGAAATGAAACGGTTACAAATTGTAACCAGTTGAAACTTCAGGCAGAAGACGGTAAGATGCGATTGACCGATGTGGCTGATACTGAGCAGATTTTCCGCATTATCCAGTCCATCCCATCGCCTAAAGCTGAGCCTTTCAAGCAATGGATGGCACAGGTAGCCAGCCAGCGAATCGACCAAATGCAAGACCCTGAGTTGAGTATTGACCAGGCCATCATTGACTACAAACGTTTGGGATATAGCGACGCTTGGATTAACCAGCGCATCAAGTCTATAGAGGTACGCAAAGAACTCACCGACGAATGGAAACGTACAGGTGTGCAGGAAGGATTGGAATATGCTTCGCTCACCGATATTATCACCCGTGAATGGAGCGGCTTTACCACCAAACAATACAAGCACTTCAAGGGGCTGAAGAAGGAAAACCTGCGCGATAACATGACCAACCTTGAAATAGCTCTTAACATTCTGGCTGAAGCTTCCGCCACCGAACTTTCCAAGCAACGCGACCCACATGGCTTTCGTCAGCAGACACAGGTCGCCAAAGACGGTGGTAGCGTAGCCAAAGCCGCCCGCAATCAGTTGGAAAGCAAACTGGGTCGCAGCATCATCTCTTCCGCAAAAGCCAGTGATTATCTGTTGCCTGAAGATTCACAGGAAGGTTCTTGATTATAATGACACCAGTTCCTCGTTATGGTAGGAATAACAGGATGTTGTTGTAGTAAGAAACAGAAGAAATATGGCAAAGCTAACCACTGAAGAATTCATCCAAAAAGCCCGAGATGTGCATGGGGATAAGTATGACTATTCCAAGGTGGAGTATGTGGATTCAAAAACAAAGGTATGCATAACATGCCCCAAACACAGGGAGTTTTGGCAAAGCCCCCATGTTCATTTGCAGGGAAAAGGTTGTATCAAATGTGGGAGAGAAAGAACGGCACATTTTCATAGTAAATCCCTGGAACAATTTATACAAGAAGCAAAGAGAGTTCATGGCAGCAAGTATGACTATTCTAAAGTTGAATTTCTGAACTACCAAACAAGGGTTACCATTATCTGTCCTGTGCATGGTGAGTTTACCCAATCCCCCACTTCTCATTTACAAGGCTCTGGTTGTCCAAAGTGCGGAAATGACAGAACTGATTTGAGAATGAACAACGAAAGCTTTATCAACAAGGCCAAGGAAGTTCATGGGGATAGGTACGATTATTCAAAGGTTCAGTATGTCTACAATAAAACAGAGGTCTGTATTATCTGCCGTGAACATGGTGAATTCTGGCAAAAACCTAAAAATCATCTTAGTGGATACGGTTGTCCTATTTGTTCTGGTCGTAAGAAAATGAGGACATCAGATTTCATTAAGAAAGCCCGTTCTATACATGGAGAAAAGTATGACTATTCAAAAGCAGAATACAAAGGCAACACAGAAGAAGTTTGCATCATTTGTCCTGAGCATGGTGAGTTTATGCAACGAGCAGGAAGTCATCTAAGAGGTGTAGGATGTCCCAAGTGTGGAATAATAAAGAGCAGTTCTGCTCAGAAAATATGGACTCTTGAAAAATGCTATAAAACGGCACTTCAATATAAGGATATTGGACCATTCGCTAAAGAATGCCAAGTTGCTTATGTGATAGCACATAGAAACGGATGGCTGAAAGACTATATTTGGCTTAATCGGAAGAAAAAGCCTAATGGTTATTGGACGAAAGAGAAAGTAATGGAAGAGGCTCAAAAATATACTAGTTCTGGAGAATTCCAAAAAGGAAATATTTTGGCATATAATGCAGCGATTAATCATGGCTGGATAAAAGACTGCACTTGGTTTATCAAACCTAAAAATGCTAAAAGGTGGAATTATAATACTTGTTTTGATGAAGCACAAAAATATACGTCTCGAACAGAATTCCGAACGAGTTCAATTACCGCATATTGTATTGCAAGAGATCACGGATGGTTGGACGAATATATTTGGCTGGAAAAGCGTATTAACCCCTTCAATTATGAGTTCTGTAAATTAGAAGCTCAAAAATATAAGTATTATAGGTAATATCTATTAATACATAAATTCGAGTGGAAGCCGTTCCGTAGAAATTGATTCTTTCGGATTCTCGCCCTCAGAAGAGGGTTACGGCTCGCGATAGTGTTCGTTTATCCGCTCATTAGCTTATTGATTTAGACGATTTGACATGTATGGACACAGTTATCCCTGTACTCTGGCCAAAGCCTTTTCCACTAGAGCAGGCTGGCATCGACAGAGTTGTTCGTATCTGA
>JAFZSR010000098.1 GCA_017619275.1 Prevotella sp.
CAATGAAAGCCTACTACCCCTGGCGCGTCATGTTTATCAATGGTGAATACAAAGCCAATGGCATAGAAGGTTATACGTTCCCATATCCGCTTGACGGCAAAGAGTAGAATGCAGGGGAAGGGCTACTTTCTGACAATCACACTGCCGCTGGCCTGGTGAGTGGCCAGAATCAGCACCTCTGCAATCTGTACATGCTCTGGTGCATTGGCGGCGTAAACGGCAACATCGGCAATATCGTCGCCAGTGAGGGGCTTGATGCCTTTGTACACATTGGCCGCACGGTTGTTGTCACCATGGAAGCGGATGTTGCTGAAGTTGGTCTCCACCAGGCCTGGCTTCAGATTCGTGACACGAATGGCTGTGTTGGCCACATCGATACGCAATCCGTCAGAAAGGGCCTTTACTGCTGCCTTGGTGGCACAATAGACATTTCCACCGGCATAGGCGGCATCGCCAGCTACGGAGCCGACATTGATGATGTGTCCGCGATTGCGCTGAACCATGCCCGGCACGATGAGCCTTGTCATGGTCAACAGCCCTTTGATGTTCGTGTCAATCATGGTCTCCCAGTCGTCAGGATTGCCTTCATACTCCGGCTCAAGTCCGAGAGCCAGTCCTGCATTGTTCACCAGCACGTCTATCTCTTGCCATTCTGCTGGCAACATCTCTATGAATTTAGCAGCCTTTTCACGGTCTCTCACGTCGAAGGTCAATGTCATCACATCAGAGCCTTTTCCTTCCAGTTCCTTTTTGATGTCAGCCAGTCGGCTTTCGTTTCTTCCTGTCAGAATCAGCCTGTCACCGTTCTCTGCAAATTTTTTTGCACAAGCCAGACCTATTCCGCTTGTTGCACCTGTAATTAGTACGACCTTATTCATATATACTATATTTTAATAAATATTACTATAATATCACTTAAATGATTGATATTATAGGTCAACTCCTATATCATTGCCTTAATCATCCATATCCAATGAAGCAATGAAATCGTCGTAGGCAGCTTGTTCTTCGTCATAATCTGCTACATAGCTGTCATAACCAGCATCATTGTATCTGATGTCCTCGATGCCTAAGTCGTACATATCGTCTATGTCTGCATCGTAGATGTCTCTATAATCATCGGCGATGTCGCTGCTGTCCTTGTGCTTATGGTGCATCATGCCATGCGCCAAGGCAGCTCCTGCCAGCATTGCCGCCGTGTCGCCGATGGCGTTCTGCTTGCCTCTTTCGGCTTCCATCCGCTTTCGTTCTTCTATCTCTTTCTTCACCCGTTCCAAATTCTTCATGGGATTGGGTGGTTCGCTCTTGAATCGAAAAATGGCATGTTTGGAAAAACAGAAAGTGTAGACAAAGATACTAACAATCATCAGAAGCACAAGCCACCACGGCATCACGACGCACAACATAGCGATGCAGATGGCAAGCATGATTCCCCAACCAATACAACCTATCATATATCGTTACTAATTTTTGGGTGCAGAAATTGGAATTAACGATGTTGGCTTCTTAACTTCTATGAATGTCGTCATGCCTAATTTGTGTGCAAATATAGGAAGAATAATTGTTTTTGCCAAAGGAAAAAAGGAAAAGTTTCCAACGAAGACGTTCTAATGTTTTTCCGACGTTCCGACGGATGTTCCTATGTGCGTTTTCATGCTTGCGTAATTAATTTCGTGTTGGTAACTTTGCATTGTCATTCGGCCGATGACACGCTAATATCAAAATAAAATATTTTTAGTTATGAAAAAGAATATGTTTTCAATCAGTGAGTCGATCAAGACTCCCGCTCAGATGCAACCCTGCACCCCTGAGCTGCTTAACGCTGCGCTCGATAGCCAGCAAGTGGCCAACACCTGCCAAGAGATAGCCAAAAAGCTGGCAGAAGTGAGAGAAGGCAAGCTCTCACGCGAAGCCTTCGAGACCATGAAATCGAAACTGAAAGCCGATGGGCTGCCCGTGGTTTGCTTCCACGCCACCTTCACCGATGGCTACCGCCACAACCAGTCGGCCGTGCCCAGTGGCCTCTCCATCTACGACGTCGACCATCTGCAAGACAGCCCTCGTGCCTACTATTACTGCAAGGTGTCGGGGCGCGAGGCGGAGCTGGGCATCTCGCTGGCACACATCTCGCCGAGCGGCGAGGGCATTCGCCTGGTGTTTGAGGTGCCGCAAGGCATGTCGCTGGCCGAGGCTCAGCAATGGATGGCCGAGCAGCTGGGCGACGACACCTACGACGGCAAGGTGAAAGACCTGGCGCGTTGCTCGTTTGTCGTCAGTCGCGACTATGTGCTCTACTACGACGAGGAGGAACTGTTCAAGGAGCGCGAGGTGTCGATGCCTTTGGAAAGCAGTGGGACAATTGAGACAATTAGGACAATGAATTCTGCGCCCTTGCTCCCACCGTCCACCGATGATTCCGCCGCTTTCGAGGACAACTTCAACGGCATTGACTATGAGCACATTGTGCGCGCGCTGGAAGAGCAGCTGGGGGCTGCGCCCGCAATGGGAGCCCGCAACAACTTCATCTTCGCCATGGCTTGCAACCTGCGCTATGTGTGCAACGACGACCCACGATGGATTGCCAAAGTGCTGCCCCGATATGGCGAGGAAGAGGCGAAGTTTCTGTCGACGGTACGCTCGGCCTGCAACCGCCCTCAGAACAAGGCTGTCCCAGACTTGGTGAATCGCGCTTTGGAGTGTGCTCGATTGCGCCAACAGGTCGACGAGGCCATCAAGGCCAACGGAGTGTATGCTCCCCAGCCTCCGCAGATGCCTCGGAGGCTCACCAAGTTCATGCGTCTCATCACGAAGAACGTGCCCGAACATTTGCGCCCAGCGGTGGCGATGGGCGTGTTCCCCGCGCTGGGAGCCCATTGCAAGGGCGTGAAGTTCCGCTACAACGACAATGCCCTTGTGGAGCCTACGTTCATGAATGTGCTGGTGGCCGAGATGTCGAGCGGAAAGTCGTGTGTCAACGAACCCATCAACGCCATCATGGCCGATATCAAGGAGCACGACGCCAAGAACCGCAAGCTGATGCAGGAGTATAAGGAGCAGTACGACACTTGTCCCTCGGACGAGCAGAAGCCCGAGCGACCCAAGGGGCTGGCGGTGCAATGGGTGAAGTCGGACATGACGCCCGCTGCCTTCGTGCAACTGATGGCCGATGCTGGCGGCAAGTTCCTCTATACCCGCATGGACGAGATTGGTATGCTCAACCAGCTGAAAACCAACGGGCGAGGCAACAACGTGACCGAGATTCTGCGCCTGGCCTACGATTGCGGCGACTATGGCCAAGAGCGCGTGGGCACCAAGTCGGTGTCGGAGAGCGTGGAGGTGCGCTGGAACTGGAATGCCTCGGCTACGCCCGGCAAGTGCCGCCGATTCTTCGCCGACGCCATGCTCGACGGCACCCTCTCGCGCATCAGCTTCAGCACCATCTTCACCGACGACGACCGTCTGCCCGTTTATGGCAACTACGACGACAAGTTCAAGAAGGAAGTGCAGGGGCATGTGGCCAGCCTCAACAATGCCGTAGGAATCGTCATCTGCAAGAAAGCCAATCAGTTGGCCGCCGCGATGATGGAGGAGAACCGCCAGTATTCAACCCTGGCCGACGACGACACCTATCGCGAGCTCTCCTATCGTGCCACCCTCTCGGCGTTCAAGCGCGGCATGCTGCTCTATCTGCTCAATGGGCAGAAATGGACGCGCGAGGTGGAGGAGTTCGTGCGCTGGTCGTTCCATTACGACATGTGGTGCAAGATGTGGATATTCGGCGAGAAGATGCGCCGTGCGATGGACTTGGACAAGGCCGTGATGCTGCCCGGTCGCCGCAATCTGATGGAGTTCCTCCAGGATAGCTTCACGCTCGACGACCTGAACACCGTGCGCCGTGCACAGGGTATGAGTGGCGATGGCTTGCCGCTCGTGCGCAAGTGGCTCCAGCGCGGCTATTGCACCTTCGACCACGTCACCCAGCAATACACCAAGAGTCAGCAGTTCATCAACAAGCATCCGAAGGGGGCATAACCAACAGAACGGGCTGCGTCAAATTAGCTTGCATTATTCACGAAGGAGTTTAGGAGTATGGGAGTTTAGGAGTGTGGGAGTTTAGACAATAGTTCTGGCGTTTCAGCAGACTCAGATTCTTTCTGTCAGCTTTATAGCGAAAAGTCTATTGTCTAAACTCCTAAACTCCAAAACTCCATAACTCCAAAACTCCTAAACTCCTAAGAAAAACTATGCCAGCAGGAAGCGCTCGGCCTCGATGGCGGCTTGGCAACCGGTGCCAGCGGCGGTGATGGCTTGGCGATAGACGGGGTCGGCGCAGTCGCCAGCCACGAAGATGCCGGGCAGGGCGGTGCGGGGCGTGCCGTCAATCTTCTTCAGGTAGCCCACCTCGTCGGTTTCGAGCCAAGGCTTGAAGATGTCGGTGTTGGGCTTGTGGCCAATGGCGAGGAAGAAGCCATCGATGGCAATGTCGACCAGCTCCTCGTCGGGCTCGCCGCGACGCTTCATCAGGTGTGCGCCCTCAACGCCATCTGCGCCGAAGAGTCCCACGGTGTTGTGCTCGAACAGGATTTCGATGTTCTCGCGCTCCTTCACGCGCTGCTGCATTACCTTCGAGGCACGTAGGAAGGGCTTGCGCACAATGAGATACACCTTCTTGGCCAGTCCCGAAAGGTATAAGGCGTCCTCGCAAGCCGTGTCGCCACCGCCCACCACGGCCACGGTCTTCTTGCGGTAGAAGAATCCGTCGCAGGTGGCACATGCCGAAACGCCCATGCCGTTGTACTTCTGCTCGTCGGGCAGACCCAGGTACTTTGCCGAGGCTCCCGTGGCAATGATCACGGTCTCGGCCTCAATCTCGTTGCCCGTGTCGTCCTTCAGTCGATAGGGGCGGGCAGAGAAGTCCACCTCCACAATCTCGCCATCGCGGATGTCGGCTCCGAATCGCTCGGCCTGTTGGCGCAGGTCCATCATCATCTGGTTACCGTCCACACCCTCGGGGTAGCCCGGGAAGTTCTCCACCTCGGTGGTTTGCGTCAGCTGTCCGCCCGGCTGCATTCCGCAATACTCAATCGGATTCAGGTTGGCGCGGGAAGCATAAATGGCAGCGGTGTACCCTGCGGGTCCGCTACCGATAATCAAGCATCGTGTTTTTTCCATTTTTTCTCTCTTTTAGTTTTGTGCAAAGATACAAATAGTTTCCGAAACCTACAACTATCCGATTAAGTTTTTCCATTATTTTTTGCTTTATGGAGGTTTCGGCACGAAAAATCTCTGTGGAATAGTTTGCCGTGTGATTATTTTTAGTTACCTTTGCGGCATGAATAAGAAAGAGAAACTTATTATGCGGTTCAGAACGCTGCCCCGAGACTTTACCTTTGATGAGGTGGTGACGCTATTTCAAGGTTGTGGCTTCACACTTGAGAACAAAGGGGCAACCTCTGGCTCACGTGTCAAGTTTTTCAATGAGCGCGATCAGAACGCCTATATCATGCATAAGCCCCATCCCAGTAACATCATCAAGGGTTACATGATGCGAGACATCTTGAATTATCTGTTAAAGAACAACTATATAGAATAAGGAGGTGACAACTATGGGATTTTTGAAATACAAAGGTTATACAGGAAGCGTTGAGTATAGCGAGGAAGACAATTGCCTCTTTGGCAAGGTTCAGGGTATGACAAAGGATAGTATCACCTATGAGGGTGCTACGGTCGATGAACTGACAGAGGATTTTCATGTGGCAGTAGATGACTATCTGCAGTTGTGCGAGGAAAAGGGTATTCCGCCCAGGAAGCCCTATACAGGTGTTCTTAACGTGCGCCTGACGCCAGAGATTCACAGTTGTGCGGCTATGGCGGCCAGCAAGCAGGGCATTACCATCAACGCATTCATCAAAAACGCTGTTGCCAAGGCATTAGGCATTATGCTCTGAAAAGGTTGGGCTGGCGGTTTGCCTTTTCTTCTTTGAAAACAGAAAAACAAGAAAGAACTAAGTACCCTTAGTTTTTTCTTGTTTTTGTTCAGCTTAGAAGCTAAAAGATTCGGGAATCTGTGGTGTTGTTATCCCAGGAGCTTCTCTATCTCGGCTTCGATGACTTCCGTCTTGGTGGTGGGTTCAAAACGTGCGACCACCATGCCGCGCTTGTCGACGAGGAACTTGGTGAAGTTCCACTTGATGTCGGGTTTCTCCTTGTAATCGGGGTCTTCTTTCGAAAGCATGTCGTCGAGGATATGTGCGATGGGATGCTCCATGTCCCAGCCGGCGAAGCCCTTCTGCTCTTGCAGGAACTTGAAGAGTGGGTCGGCGTCGGGGCCGTTCACCTTCACCTTCTTGAAGCGTGGGAACTCGGTGCCGAAGTTCAGCTTGCAGAACTCATGGATGCTCTCGTCGGTGCCGGGAGCCTGCTGTCCGAACTGGTTGCAGGGGAAGTCGAGGATGACGAACTCCTTCGAGCGGTACTTCTCGTAGAGCTTCTCCAATTCTTCGTACTGTGGGGTGAAGCCGCACTTGGTGGCCGTGTTCACAATGAGCAGCACCTCGTTGGCATACTCCTTCAATGACACATCCTTGCCTTTCCTGTCCTTGACAGCGAAATCGTAAACAGTTTTCATTGTGGTTGTTTAGTTTATTATGAATTAGGTCGTTTCATTTCTTGCTGACAAATTTAAGCAAAAAGTTTTTCTTGACCAAACTTATTAGGAGTTTTTAAGGAAAAAATTAAATCTTCCAGTCGATGAGGATTTGTTCCTTGGTTGTGTTCTCCACCTTCTGCTCGGTCTCGTCGGGCAGATTACAGAAGAAGTCGATGCCGGTCTTCTCCTCCAGTTGGTGGATGTTGAGCACGTATTTGCTCAGTGCGTCGCCTTTCTTGTTCTGGCTGGTATGCTCCACCCAGAAGGCCAGGGCCTTGTATTGCCCTTGGTTGTCTTCGCAGAGCAGGGCCATGAAGAAGTATCTGGGAACGACCATGCCCGTGACGGTATAGGCGCGAATGTTGTTGTCGTCGATGGTGCCGCCTTTTACGGCATAGAGCACTCGGCGGAAGCTATCGTCGCGCGCCCACTCTTGCACTTTGTTTTCCATGTCGGCCCAGATGCCCGTGTTGAGCGCCGACGACTGGGGCATGATGTTCGAGAGGTAGAACGTCTGCTCGTTGGCCTCCTTCGAGTTGAGCCTGTCGGCCGAGGCGCAGATGTGTCCGCGCTGATAGGGTATGCCGTAGTATTCCTCCAAGTCGGTTCTCACCTCTGGTGCCAGGTCGGGGTCGGGCTGGAAGGGGTCGCCCCATCCGTGTGTGCTCATGTTGAGCATGGCCCAGGGGTTGTCTTTCTCGTAGTCCCAGTTATTGCGGTTCCACGCGCGTCCGCTGTTCCCTCGGTACCACTGCCAGCAGGTCCAGCGTTGTGTTCGCTTGGCGCAGTCGTACTCGATGGCGTAGTTGATGCCATAGTTGGGCACACGGCGCACCAGCACGATGCTGTTCTCGTCGCCCTTTAGGCGCGGGAACTCCAGGCGGGCATAGTCGGTGCTCTCGGAAATGGGATTGCGGTTGGTGTTGGTGCCGTTGTCGGCAGGCTTTTCTTGTGTGTTGGCTGTTGGTAGTTTGTCGTCGTCATCGCACCCTGCGGCCAATAGCGCAAGCAGTAGCAGGGGAATTAGTTTTAGTTTTAAGTTCATAGTTCATAGTTTAATGTTCAACGTTCAACGTTCAATGTTCAACGTTTAAGGTGCGCACAAGGCATATGCAACTACCCTGAACGCACCTTAACAAAAACTTTTCTGCGTGTAAGTATGTCTTATTTCTTCGCAGCCTTACCGTAGCGGCTCATGAACTTGTCGACGCGTCCTGCGGTGTCGACGAGCTTGCTCTTACCCGTGTAGAAGGGGTGAGAGGTGCTAGAGATTTCTACTTTTACCACTGGGTAAGTCTCGCCTTCGAATTCTATCGTGTCATTGGTCTTTGCGGTAGACTTCGTAAGGAACATATCGCCGTTGGACATGTCACGGAACACGACGGGGCGATAGTTTGTGGGATGAATTCCTTTTTTCATTTTTGTTTAAATTGTTGATAAATACATTTCGGGCTGCAAAGGTACGAATTATTTCTGTAATACACAAACTTTTCGCGCAGAATTTTACTTGGCGTAGGTGATTGTGATTTTCGCCACGCGCAATTGTGTGCCTCCGCTGTTGCCGGTGAAGTCGTTGACAATCTTGAGCGAGGTGTCGCTGAATTTGCTGAAGGTCACTTGTGTGTCGCTGTCCTTCTTGGTTTCCACCTTGTTGCCGCCAGCCTCGCCATACATCTGTTCGTTGCCGTTGTAGGCCGTTCCCTGATAGGGGTCGGAAGTGGTGATGACCACCTTCGTGATGGTCTTGCTCGACTTGATAGTGAGCGAGTTAAGGGCATACATGCGTACGGAGCCACCAGCGGCGGTGTAGTACTTCGGGGCGTTCTTGCCACCCTCTTGTGCAAAGGTGAGGGTGGTGCCGTCGCCAGCAGTCAGGGTGGGCACATCGGCAGCGTTCTCAAGGCCGAAGTCGGCCAAGGTGATTGCGTAGCCGTCGCCCGTATCGTCGCCGCCACCGCCAGGATTATCGCCGCCACCGCCAGGGTTGTCGCCTCCACCGCCACCGCCGGTGCCAGCTTCGGTCTTGCCGTTGAGCGAGTAGATGTAGCTCTCGTTAGCAGCGGTCTCAGGCGTGTTGCCCTTGTAGTTCATCACCTTTCCACAGATAATCACCTCGTCGCCTTTCTTGGGCAGCTCTCCTTCGGTGTACTTCACATTGCCAAGGTAGAGCGTGCGGAAGACGTAGAACTTCTCGCCGGAGTCGGTGCCGTCGTCGCTGATGTAGAACGTGCAGTTGCCATACTGGGTATTGAACTGGTTCTTATCCTCAATGTCGATAATCTTACCCTTGATGTAAACGTCGTTGTCCGACTTGGCGTCGGCAGCGAGTGCGCTGGCAAAGGCATTGGCAGCTGCGGCATTGAACGGGTCTTCGAGTGTGCCCGTGCCTTTGGCCTCGCCTGGTGTGTCGTTACCACCACCTCCACCTGAGCCAGCTTCGGTCTTGCCGTTGAGTGAGTAGATATAGCTCTTGTTGGCAGCGGTCTCAGGCGTGTTGCCCTTGTAGTTGACCACCTTTCCACAGATAATCACCTCGTCGCCTTTCTTGGGCAGTTCTCCTTCGGTGTACTTCACATTGCCCAGGTAGAGCGTGCGGAAGACGTAGAACTTGTCGCTGGTGTCGGTGCCGTCGTCACTGATGTAGAAAGTGCAGTTGCCATACTGGGCGTTGAACTGGTTCTTCTCTTCAATGTCGATGATCTTACCCTTGATGTAGATGTCCTTGTCCGACTCGGTGTCGGCAGCAAGCGAGCTGGCATAGGCATTGGCAGCGGCAGCATTGTACGGATCCTCGAGTGTGCCCGAGCCTTTGGCCTCGCCACCAGGCTGCGGGGTGTCGCCACTGCCGGTGTTGCCGTTGAGCGAGTAGAGGTAGGCCTTAGCCTGTACGGTCTCAGGCGTGTTGCCCCTGTAGTTGGTTACCTTACCACAGACGATGACATCGTCGCCCTTCTTGATTTGTGTGTCGCCGTTGGCGAACTTCTTGTTGCCCAAGTAGAGTGCGCGGAAGACGGTGAATGAGCTGCCGTCGGAACCGTCGTCGTTGATGGTGAAGGTGCCGTTGCCATACTGGGTGGTGTACTCCTCGGTGATAGAGGCCACCTTGCCCTTGATGTAGACGTCCTTCGGCGATTCGTTGTCGCCCACCTCCTTGGCGTAGGCGATGGCAGCTGCATAGTTGAAGGGGTTCTCCAGAGTGCCGTCGCCAGTGGCCTCGCCGGGCGTGTCGCTACCGCCACCGCCCTCGGTGACGCCGTTGAGCGAGTAGAGGAAGCCACTTCCCTGCACGGTTTCGGGCGTATTGCCTCTGAAGTTGACTACCCTGCCGCAGACGATGACTTCATCGCCCTTCTTCACCTGGTCCTTTCCGCTGCTGTATTTCTTGTTGCCCAAGTAGAGCACACGGTAGGCGGTGAACTCGTTGGCGGCGAGTCCGTCGTCCGACATCTTGAAGGTGCCGTTGCCGAAGTTGGTGGTAAACTCTTCGGTTACCTCCGATACAATGCCTTTGATGTAGACTGTGTTTTCCGACTCCTCGCCGTCGAGCGACTGGGCGTAGTGGATGGCGTCGGCACAGGTGTAGGGGCTTTCCACCGTTCCGGCACCCGTGTAGTTGAATGCTGGTTCGGGTTTATCTTCCGGAATGGGGTAGGGCTCGGGTACATCCTCGCAGGCCGTGAATGTTGCGGCAGCCATGGCCACAAGCATGAGTTTGCTGAATAGTTTCTTCATATGATTGATTGTTTTTTATGTTCTGGAATGGGGTTAATTGTCGAGAATCTCAATGTCGCTGGTCTTCCTGATGACGATTTGCCATGTGGAGTTGTAGCGTGTGGCTATGCCGGTGATGTTGCATCCCGTGGTGGGCATCACCATAGCGGCGAAGTCGGCGTAGGAGCTGGTGCGGATGATGACTTTCGAGCCATACTCACTGAGTTGCTGGCTGTAGTAGTTGCTTCCCGAAGCGACACCGTCGATGAGTGTTCGTTTGCCGTTGGCGGCCGCGAAGTGTACGTTCTTCAGGGTGACCAACAGTCCGGCTTGGTCCATGTCGTTCACGATGGTGGCGAAATCAGTGGGCGGAATGGCTTCGGGCTTGATGTTCTCCGAGCCGCCAATGATTTTGAAGTGTGTGGCCCAGATGTCCTTCGACATGCGCCCTACACCTCCGTTATAGGGAGTGCCAATCTCGGCCATGTTGCCATAGCCACCTACGTAAAGTCCTTGCAAGTCGACGATAATCTCTTGCCCTTCAGCGAGGTATCCGTTCAGTCCACCCTCGTTGACGGCAATGATGATGCCTCCCGTCTCGTCCTGCAGGGCGAACTGCTTGTAGAGGTTTCCTCCTAAATCGTTGCCGGAGATGCGTCCGCGAATCTTTATGTCCTTCTCCACCTTCTTGCATTTGTTGCCTTTGATGGCCGCAGCAAATATGGGGTCGGCCTTCAGTTCAGCTATGCTGATGATGTTCTCCTCGTTGATGGCGTTGTTGCCAAATGGTGCCTGTGTGAAGATAGGCTCGTCCCAGTCGCCGTCCATGCAGGCGGTGAAGAGGGGGCAGAGCACTGCCAATAATAAATAATGTAGTTTCTTCATGATGCTTGCGGATTTAGAAGTTGTAGGTGACGATGAACATGCCGTTGATGCCGTTGGCGTAGAATTTCTTCGGGCTGTCCTGGAAAGAATAGGTTCGCAGGCTGGCTGCTTCCTCGGTGTCGCCCTTCGAGTAGTCGGTGTCGCGTCGGTTCTGCTCCATACCTCCGGTCACAATCTTAATGTTGTTCAGCAGGTTGGTAAGCATCAGGTTGACGCTCATGCGGCGTCCGTGGCGCAGGTTGATGGTCTTGCCAATGCTGGCGTCGAGCATGAATCCACCTTTGCCCTTGGCTTGGTCGGGAATGGCGGCCACATTGTGGAGTGCCTCTCCGTTGGCGTCTTTCACCACCTCGCCGGCGTCGTCCTTCAGCTCGGGCATGTCCTTGTAGTAGCGGATGATAGGCGAGTAGTAGAGGTAGATGCGGTCGTAGTAGTTGCCGATGAGATCGATGAACCATCCACTGGCGTGGTAGCTCAGTCCCAGGCTGGCTGCGGTGAGGGGCGTGCTGCCTTCGCGCATGCCTTTGTTCACGCAGATGTCGTCGCGCGACTTGCCGTCTTCCGAGAGCATGTAGCGCACGTAGGCGTTGTTGGTGTATTTGGCTTCGCTCGTGGTACCGAGTGCTTTCACGTTGAGCACGTCATTGACTTTGATGTTCAGTCCCAGCTCGACGCCATAGTATTCTTTGTTGATGCCTGTGAGCGAGATATAGCTGAAGGAGTGTGCGATGTCGCTATAGGCCATCGAGTATTCGCTCACGTCGGTCAGTCGGCTGAAGTAACCCGACAGGTTGGCCTTGATGCGCGAGTTCTTCAGCTGGTAGCCTGCGTCGGCCGAGAACAGTTTCTCGTTCTTCAGGTTCAGGGCGAAGTCGTTGTTGATTTGTGGTGCCGAGAAGGCTGTGCGTGCATTAGGTGCTTTCCACTCGTAGCCAGCTCCAACGTGCAGGGCGTGGCCATGTCCCAGGTTGACGACGGCTCCAGCCTTGCCTCCTCCGTCGAGGAATTTGGCCGTCTTGCCTTTTCCGTAAGAGTTGTCGGGGGCCAGTCCGTTGCGCATCTTACCGTCGCGCTGCATGGTGGTGCCTCCAACGCGTCCGTTGACGAAGAGGTGGAAGATGCCCATGTCTTTTGTCAGACCAGCCCAGGCGGTGGCTTTGTTCACCAGGATGTTGTAGTCGTAGCCGAAGCGGTCACCCTCGCCGATAATTTGGTTGGGATGGTTGATGTCGTACTGCACTTCGTTCGAGTTCTCGGCGTATGTGCCCACCACGTAGGTGTTGACATTGTGGAACGACCAGGCGCCCAGCAGGTCGTCCATGGTCTGGTAGTGCAAGCCTTTGTTGGCCGACAGCTGCAGTCCGGCATGCAGCGACGTGTTGCGATTGAGCTGCTTGTCGAGGTAGGAGGCCAGCGACAGGCTGAGCTGGTCGTCGTGGTAGCGCTGAATGTAGTACATGGCATCAGTGCCCTGGATGTTGGCCATACGGTTGGAGTAGTACAGGCGGTCCCAGTTGATTTGGCGGTTGGCTTTCGCTGCGGTCAGGTAGTCGTAAGCCGTCTGCCAGTTGGCCAAAGCCACTGCGCCTTGGTCGCCATAGTAGGGCTCCCAAACATCATAGAAATAGGAGGGCATGAGCGAATAGTAGTCGGGCGCGGGGTTGGTGCTGTTGTTGTATTGCAGACGTGAGCTGCTATACTTGGCATATTTGCCCAGCAGCGTGGTGACGAGTTTGGTCTCCTTGTCGATGTTCCAATCCCATGTGAGCAGGGCAGCAGGTGCGAAGTCTTTCACCACGCGCGAATTGCGCACCTTGCCCTCCTGGTATCCCCAGTTGGGATTGTAGAAGTTGTTGTTGGCCATCCAGTACATCTCGTCGGTCGATGCCGATTGTGCTCCTCGCTCAGTGGGGTTGCCCCAGGTGACGAGGCTCACGCGATGCTGGTCGTTCAGCATCTTCTCGGCTCCGAGGAAGTAGCTCAGGGAGTTGTAGAACGTTCCTTCAACGTAGCCCCTGTTGGCCCAGCGGTAGGTGAGCGAACCGGTGAACGCCCATCCGTTCTCCATCATACCAGTGTTGTAGGTGTACATGGCTCTGACGGTGTAGTTGCGGTTGGCTCCGGCGATGCTGGCTCGCTGTCCGGTGGCGAAGCTGCTGGGGCGGAAGTTGTAGTTGTTGGAACCGGCCATACCAGCCATCGAGAAGTTGTTGTCCTCGAATGGCAGCGAAGCCTCCTGCGAGCGTGTCTGGTTGTTCAGACCACCCACGAAGCTGTAGCGGAATTCGCCGCTCTCGACATTGTTCACGGGATTACCGTTGATGTAGATGTCGTTGTACTTCGCCCCGAAGGCACGGTATTTGAAGCGGGCCGCCGAGAAGCGGTAACCCACTTCATTGGCGTAAACATTGCGGTTGGATGAGATGACGGTGACGTTTTGCGACACGTCGTCGTCCTGTCCCAACTGCGCCTCGGTGAAGGTGAAGGCCTGCTCTGTCTGCACGTCCAATGCCAGGGAGTCAACTTCTTCCTGGGCTTGGAGTGCAGCCGAGGTGCATAAGGCCATCACCGCAAGTATTAGCTTTTTGTTCATAGAGGAGTGTTTTGGTTTTAATTATTGTTGTTATTTGATTGCAAAATTAATGAATAAAAGCGAGACTGCCAAATAAATCTCGAATTTTATTTTATCAGTTTTCTTTAACAGATTCAATAAGGGTTGTCGGAGTGGTTTTATTGGTCATTCTTGTTTGCCTCGTCGAACTCGTTGGAATCTTCCATTAAGCGGAGCAAAACGAATTTAGCGGATTAACGACTGCTTAATGGGATTGAAAATAAACAAATATGAATCAGACTGTTATCGATTGTTTGTGGTGAAAAAGAAAAAGACCCGACGAGCTTGAATGCTCATCGGATCTTGAAGTATGATGAAGGTGTGGAAGTCTATCTGCGGCTGCCGCCAAAGTTTCCGCTGCGGTTGCTGGAACCACCGCCACGCGAACCTCCGCCGAAGGAACCGCCGCTGGAACTGCGAGAGGGAGTGCTGCCACTGCTCTGGCGAACGCTGCTTGCAGGGGCGCTCTGGCGAACGCTTGTTGGTGCGCTCTGACGGACACTTGCTGGAGCACTCTGACGAACGCTAGCTGGTGCGCTCTGACGAACACTTGCAGCTGGTGGTGTGGTCTGGCGTGTATTGCCCGACGGTGTGGTCTGGCGAATACTTCCTGCGGGTCTGTTGGTGTTGATGTCCACTGAACGACTGCCGCCGAAGCTGCCACTGTTGCGGTTTCCGCCGAAGGAGCCAGCCGAGCCGTTGACGTCGGGGTTGGAGCGTGTGCCCAAGTTGTTGCCGTTGGGGCGTGAGCCGCTGTTCAAGCCGTTGCCGGGCTGCTGGCCGCCGCCAGGCTGCTGGTTGTTGCGAATGCCGTCGTTGCCGCCATTGCGTCCGCTGCCGAAGCCACCGCCTGAGCGTCCACCGCCGGGCTGCATGCCATTGTCGGGTCCATTGCCGGGACGGTCGTTAAAGCCGTTGTCACGTCCGTGGTTGGTCGAGCGGCGAGGTCCTCCAGGCTGGTCGCGATAGTCACCGCGATCCCAACCGTTGCGCATACCCCAGTGCTGGTCGCGTGAGCGGCCGTTGGGGCGATAGAAGTCGCGACGTCCCTCATAGAAGCTGCGCCCGTTGTTCATGCGCCAGCTATGACCTCCACGATAGGTGTTGTAGAAGTGTGGACGTCCGAAGTAGAAGTAGTCGCGATGCGGATAGCGAGCGTAGATGCTGAAGTGCCAGTAGCCTGCGTCGAAGATGAGCGGGCGGTAGAAATAGGTGGCGGCACGGAACAGATCCCACTGCCATGAGAACAGGATATAACTGAGGTCCAAGTTGCGACGCTCCCAGTAGGGTCCAAAGACATCATACTGGCTGGTGACACCCATCAGGTAGTCGAGGTTGATTTCGTAGGCAGCCTCGTACTGTGCGTCGGAGAGGTTCAGCTCGTAGGCCATCTTGTCGGTGAGGAAGAGTGCCTCGCGGCGAGCCTGCTCGTAGGACATGGCGCTTGCGCTTGCTGCTATCGTCAGCATGGCAATCAGGGTAAACATCATCTTCTTCATAGTTGTATGCTTTTTAAAAGGGTTAGACATGTTGTTTCTTTGTTTCTGCTGCAAAATAACAACATTTTCCTGACCCCCGCAAAGGATTTTCCCTAAAGTGGAGGGGGGAAAACCCTATAGTTAAGTATCAATTCAAATTAAGTTTATACAAATGACTTTTTTCCAACAACGGATTACACGGATTTCACGGATTGGCTGCGCATGGCAATTATCCGTTAAATCCGTTTTAATCCGTTGTTGATATAAGAAAATTCTGTTCACCTACTTAAGAAATTGGCGTAGGGACTTTTGTTTGAAAATAATGAATTAAGAGACTTTAGTTTTGCACAAAACCAAAGTCTCTCAACACTTAACCCTTAACAAAAACACGCTCTTACTTGTCGAGCTGGCTGTAGATGGAGTTGTTGCTCTTATATTCGGGCACGATATGCTTCATCTTGGCTACGGTATTCATATCGTCGTAGTCCTTGGCAATCTGTGCCAGTTCTTCGATTTCCTGACACACCTCTTGGTAGTCGTACTCGCGAACCTGAGCGATGCGAATCTTCTCGTGGAACGATGGCATGGTGGTCTCCTCCTCGTTGAGCACCTCTTCGTAGAGTTTCTCTCCGGGGCGCAGTCCGGTGAATTTTATTTCCACGTTCTTGGCACCGCTGAGCATAATCATGCGCTTGGCCAGGTCGGCAATCTTCACGGGCTGTCCCATGTCGAAGACGAATATCTCGCCGCCGTGGCCCTTTGTGCCAGCTTCGAGCACCAGTTTGCAGGCTTCGGGTATGAGCATGAAGAAGCGGATGATGTTGGGGTCGGTGACGGTGATGGGGCCTCCCTTGCGTATTTGCTCCTTGAAGAGTGGGATGACGCTGCCGTTGCTGCCCAGCACATTGCCAAAGCGTGTGGTAACGAACTGCGTCTGTCCTTTCATGTTGCCGTCCTTGATGGCCTTGTCGAGGCTTTGGACATAGATTTCGCAAATGCGCTTCGAGCAGCCCATCACATTGGTGGGGTTCACGGCCTTGTCGGTGCTGATCATCACAAATTTCTTCGCGCCATACTTCACTGCCAGGTCGGCTATTACGCGTGTACCTATTATATTATTGTGCACGCTCTCCGATGGGTTGTCTTCCATCATGGGCACGTGCTTGTAGGCGGCAGCGTGGAAGACGTAAGTAGGCTTGTAGGTGCTGAAGAGTGCCTCCATGTGTTTCGGCTCGCAAATGCTGGCCACGATGGTGTGGGCCTTGATGTTGGGCCACTCGTTGCGCATCATCAGCCTGATGTCGTGTTGGGGCGTCTCCGCCTGGTCAACGAGCACCAGCTCGCGGGGCTCATAGACGGCTATCTGGCGCACCATCTCGCTGCCTATGCTGCCAGCCGAGCCTGTGATCATGATGCACTGTCCACGCAGCTGGTCGCCTACCGACTTCATGTCCACTTGTATCTCGTCGCGGGGCAGCAGGTCTTCGATGCTGATTTCCTTCAGTTGGGGCGTATCGGTGGGCAGTGAACCGTCGGGGTTCAGTTCCTTGGCCTCCTGTGTGATGTAGATGGAGATGCCAGCTTTCATCACCTCATCTTGGAATTTCTGGTTGTTGCGGAAATCGCGAAGGCGGAAGGGCGACACGATGAGGGCTTCGACCTTCATATCTATCATCTTCTGCACCAAAGAATCGTCCACCAGATACACTTTGTTGCCCAGCAGGTAAAGGCCTTCCATCTCTTTGTCAACGGTGATAAAGCCCTTCAGCTGGAACTGACTGGGCTTCTCGGTGCGTATGTGCTTGGCGAGGGCGATGCCGTCGTTCTTCACGCCGAAGATGAATGTGCGCTTCGAGCGTTTCGAGGCAAAGGCCACGTCATAGAACGTCTTCACCATGATGCGCAGAATCCACAGCAACACCGTTCCCATGGCAAAGACAGCCACTATCTGCGCTGATGAGAGGATAGAGAACACCTTGACATGGCCATCGAGCAGGATGTGCGAGACGAGTGCTACAGCTGTGCCAAGAATCATGGCATAGCCTACGCGCGAGAGGTCGACGAACGACGAATAACGCAGGATGCCGCTGTAGGTGCGGAAGATTCGGAAGCCAATGTTGTAGAAAACCATGTAGATGGCGATGGAGAGCAGCAGCAACTCCATGCCTTGCAAAGTGCGAGCAGAACGGTTGAATAGCAGATAAACAAAAAGGTACGTGAAAACGACAATACAATTGTCGATGAGCAGGATGCACCAGTATGGTAATGTGCGTCTATTAAAGTACCAGTTAGCTATCTTGTCGAAGAAATTCATATTATCTTAATTGGGGCTGCAAAGGTAATAAAAATTATCAGATATTCTGCAAGAAAATGTAAAAAAAAGATTTTACTCGTTGAATTCTTGATTTAGAAAAACTGATAAATGAGATTCGCTCAGAATTTTTTGCCGAAAGCAATGTTAAGGAATGTCTTGACAATGATTTTTGCATCGAACCACCACGAGCGGTTTTCCAGGTAATAGAGGTCCAGTTCCAGTCGGCGCAACATCTTCTCCATGGTGTCGGTATAGCCGTTGTAGAGCGTGGCATAGGAGGTGACACCGGGACGGATTTGGTAAAGATACTTATAGCGCTGGTCGTGCTGCATAATTTGGTCGATGAAGTACTGGCGTTCCGGGCGTGGGCCGATGAAAGCCATGTCGCCCTTGAGCACGTTCCACAGCTGTGGCAGCTCGTCGAGATGATGGTCGCGCAGGAAGCGGCCTATTTTCGTCATGCGGGTGTCTTTCTCGTGTTGGTAGAGTTCAGGGCCGTTCTTCTCGGCGTCGAGTCGCATGCTACGGAACTTGTAGATGGTGAAAGGGCGACCGAAACGGCCTATTCGCTCCTGCTTGAAGATGGCTGGGCCACCGTCTTCGCGCTTCACCAGGTAATAGCACACCAGCATGAGGGGCGAAAAGACGATAAGGCAGAAGAAGGCGACAACGAAATCGATCATGCGCTTGATGTTGCGCTCAAATTCGTTCATTCCATCCAGGATATAGCCGTTTTCGAGTTTTGTCATATTATGTTTTTCTCCGGGGGGGATGTTCGTGTTATAATATCTTAACGGAGAAAAGGGGCGTTTATTATACGACTCTTCAATTTTGTACGAAAATAAATCGATAAGGGTCGTAAGACCCTTATGCCACAGAATGTTATGAAAAAGGGGGAATGTGCGCTTATTTCCTGATAAAAATGCCGGAAAGGAGCTTGATGGGATATTTCAGGCTGATGAGGAAGCGGTTGGTGGTGATGTGGTTCTTCTTGCAGGCTATGAGGTTCTCTTTAGCACCAATCAGACGGCTGTTCCAGTTGCGCGTGCTGGCACCGCCCAAGCGCATGGTGACAAAGTCGATGTGCAGGTATTTCATTGGCACGTGGTGCTTTAGGCACAGTCGGGCGATGAGTTCATAGTCGGCCGAGATGCGCAGCGACGCATCATAGAGGCCATATTGCTCGAACAGTTGCCGGCGCACATAGAGCGAGGGGTGGGGCGGAAGGAAGCCCAGGCGCATGAGCCAGGGACGGAAGATGCGCCCTGAGTAATAGCGCACGCAACGCGAGAGATTGTCGGCCTTCACAAAGTGGACGTCGCCATAGATGGCTCCAGCCTCGTCAGGAAACTGCTGCACCATCTGTTCAATCACCGTGTCGTCGGTGAGGAAGTCGTCGCTGTTGAGGATGCCCACCACGTCGCCGGTTGCCATTCGCACACCCTTGTTCATGGCGTCGTAGATGCCTTTATCTTTCTCCGAGATCCACTTCAGCCTTCCTGCAAATTGAGGCTCAAACGACTTGATGATGTCGGCCGTTCCGTCACTCGACAGGCCGTCTACAACGATATATTCAATATCTTTGTAGGTCTGCCTGAGCACCGACGACATAGAGTCGGCAATGGTCGAGGCACTATTGCAGGCTACCGTAATGATAGATACTTTCATGCTTTTTTTTGAAATCGGCTGCAAAGGTACGAATAAAAAATGAAAGAAGGAAAGAATGGCTCTTTGAATTTTAGGCTGAGTGCTTTTCTTGCTTTATTCCAGCTTTGAGCCTTCAAGCAGCTTGGGGCACAGATGACTGATTCCGCAGCGGTCGCAGTGTGGGGCACGCGAGGTGCACACATAGCGTCCGTGCAGTAGCAGCCAGTGGTGGGCACGGGGCACATCGTCGTGGGGGATATGTTTCATCAGCACCTTCTCCACCTTCAGTGGTGTGTTGGCCGAGCGTGGCACCAGCCCCAGGCGGTGTGAGACGCGGTAGACGTGGGTGTCGACGGCCATGGCCGTCTGCCCGAAGGCCACGGCCTGCATCACGTTGGCCGTTTTGCGCCCTACGCCGGGCAACTTCAGCAGTTCATCCATGTTGCTGGGCACCTGTCCGTCGTGGTGCTCCACCAGCATGCGCGACAGCTCCACCAGATGTCGGGCCTTGGAATTGGGATAGCTCACGCTGCTGATGTATTCCAGCACGTCCTCCGGCTCGACCTTGGCCATCGCCTTGGCGTCGGGAAAGCGGCTGAAGAGGGCTGGCGTCACCTGGTTCACTCGCTTGTCGGTGCACTGCGCACTCAGCACCACGGCCACCAAGAGTTGGAACACACTCTTGAACTCCAGTTCTGTGTCAGCTTGGGGCATGGATTGTCTGAAATGCTCCAGCACCAAGCGGTATCTCTCTTCTCTTCTCATGCTTTTATACCTGCTTCATTGACAAGGCAATGCGATGCCTGCGCTGATCTACTTCTATAACCTTCACTGTGACGTGCTGGTGCAGCTTCACCACGTCGGAGGGATGGGCAATGCGGCGGTTGGCCATCTGCGAAATGTGCACCAATCCGTCCTGATGCACGCCGATGTCGACGAAGGCGCCAAAGTTGGTGATGTTCGTCACAATGCCGGGCAGCACCATTCCCTCCTCCAAGTCGTCGATGGTCTGCACGCGACTGTCGAAGCTGAACTCCTCGATTTGCTCGCGTGGGTCGCGTCCGGGCTTCTCCAGCTCGTGCATGATGTCGGTCAGCGTGG
The DNA here is from genome assembly GCA_017619275.1 of Prevotella sp. Classification (GTDB taxonomy): domain Bacteria; phylum Bacteroidota; class Bacteroidia; order Bacteroidales; family Bacteroidaceae; genus Prevotella. The sequence continues at coordinate 20,397 of JAFZSR010000098.1, forward strand.
GCAAGCCCACGTCTTTGGTGATATACTTTTTTATATTTATATTCACGCGAGCGCGAAGTTCCTTCTGCTCTATCAGGTCTTTCACGGTGCATCCCTGGTCGTGTGCCATTTGTTCTACGATGGCATAGCTTTCGGGGTGCACGGCGCTGTTGTCGAGCGGGTTCTTGGCTCCGTGTATGCGCAGGAATCCGGCGCACTGCTGGAAGGCAGCGGGACCCAGTCGGGGCACTTTCTTCAGTTGTGCACGGCTGTTGAAGGCACCGTTCTGCCGTCGGTAGTCCACGATGTTCTTGGCCAGTGCAGGCCCCAGTCCGCTCACGTATTGCAGCAGGTGGCTGCTGGCGGTGTTCAGGTCGACGCCCACCTGGTTCACGCAGCTCTCCACGGTCTGGTCCAGCTGCCGTTTCAGCTTGGTCTGGTCCACGTCGTGCTGGTATTGTCCCACGCCGATGCTCTTCGGGTCGATTTTCACCAGCTCGGCCAGCGGGTCCATCAGGCGGCGGGCGATGGAGACGGCACCGCGCACGGTGACGTCCTCGTCGGGGAACTCGTCGCGGGCCACCTTCGAGGCGGAATAGATGGAGGCGCCATCTTCGCTGACGACGAAAACGGGGATGGTAGGTGGGGTAGGATTAGTAGGTGTGGTAGGTTTTGTAGGAAGGATGCTTTCGATGAAGGCGCGGGTTTCGCGGCTGGCGGTGCCGTTGCCGATGGCGATGGCCTCGATGTGGTAGTCGCTGAGCATTTGCTGCACGTGCACCATGGCTTGCATGCGGCGGTTCACGGGCGGGTGGGGGAAGATGGCTTCGTGGTACAGCAGGTTGCCTTGTGCGTCGAGGCACACCACTTTGCAGCCCGTGCGGAAACCGGGGTCGATGCCCATCACACGCTTCTGTCCCAGTGGGGCGCCTAATAGCAGCTGTCGCAGGTTCTCGGCAAAGACGCGTATGGCCTCGTCGTCGGCCTGTTCCTTGCTTAGGTTGTTGAACTCCGTTTCTATCGATGGTTTCAGCAGACGTTTGTAGCAGTCTTCGGCCGCCTCGGCCACCAGTCGGCCGCATGCGTTGTTGCTGCGCACCCATTGGCGTTGCAGGCGGTCGATGCACTCCTGGTCGTCGACAGGGTCGATGCTCAGTCGCAGGATGCCCTCGGCCTCGCCTCGGCGCATAGCCAGCAGACGGTGGCTGGAGCAGCGGCGCAGGGGTTCGTGCCAGTCGAAATAGTCGCTGAATTTCTGTGCTTCGTCGCTGTCGGCCTTGGCTTTCACCACCTTCGATGTGATGATGGCGGTGCGACGGTAGCTGCCGCGCAGCTGCTGGCGCGAGCGCTCGTCCTCGCTGATGGTCTCGGCGATGATGTCCTGTGCCCCTTTCAGGGCGGTGGCGACATCGGAAACGTCGCCCACGACGAACGTGCGGGCGGCGCGCTCCACGTCGGCCTCGCGCTGCAGCATGATGAGCTGGGCCAGTGGCTCCAGCCCCTGCTCGCGGGCTATCTGTGCGCGAGTGCGGCGGCGGGGCTTGTAGGGTAAGTAGATGTCCTCCAGCTCTGTAGCGTCCCAGCAGTCGTCGATGCGCTGCTGCAGTTCGGGCGTCATCTTCTGCAGGTCGTTGATGGTCTTCACCACGGTTTCCTTGCGCTTGGCTATCTCCTTCAGTCGCTCGTTCTCATCGTTGATGGCGGCTATCTGTACCTCGTCCAATGCGCCGGTGCGTTCCTTTCTATAGCGCGATATAAAAGGAATGGTGCAGCCCTCTTCGAGCAGCGCGAGGGTGTTGCCCACTGTCTCCACGTTCAGGTTCAAGGCCTGGGCTATGAGTTTTGCAAAAATGTTTTTTTCCATATATGGCTGCAAAGATACGAATAAGCGAGCGAAAAGCAAAAGAAAAACGCGTTTTTCTTTTGCTTTCCGACCTTCGACAAAGTGAAAGGCTGGAAATATTTCTGTTTTATTCCCACCAGATTTCGATAATTTTTGTAATTTTGCAGCCGCAAATCAACAAAAACGCATAGAAAGTGATTTCCGTAGAAGGATTGAAGGTGGAGTTTGGCGTGAAGCCGCTGTTCAGCGAAGCCAGCTTCGTTATCAACAGCCGCGACCGCATTGCCTTGGTGGGCAAGAATGGTGCCGGCAAGTCGACCATGCTGAAAATACTGTGTGGAATGGAGCGCCCCACGGCTGGCACGGTGAGCGTGCAGAACGACATCACTATGGGCTATCTGCCGCAGGTGATGAATCTGCAGGACGAAACTACCGTGCGTCAGGAAGCCCAGAAAGCCTTTGCCGACGTGCAGCGCGTGAAAGACCGTCTGGACCGCCTGGAGCGGCAGATGGCCGAGCGCACCGACTACGAGTCGGAGGCATATATGCAGATTGTGGAGCGCTACACCGCCGAGCACGAGCGTTATCTGATGATGGGCGCCGAGGGGCAGGAGGCTTCCTTGGAGCGCACCCTTACCGGCCTGGGCTTCCTGCGCACCGACTTGGAGCGCCCCACCAGCGAGTTCAGTGGAGGCTGGCGAATGCGTATTGAGCTGGCGAAGATCCTGCTACGCCACCCCGACGTGCTGCTCTTGGACGAGCCTACCAACCACCTCGACATCGAGAGCATCCAGTGGCTCGAGCAGCTGCTGGCAGGGTGGAGTGGGGCAGTGGTGCTGGTGAGCCACGACCGAGCCTTTATAAATAATGTGTCGAACCGTACGCTCGAGATCTCTTGCGGTCGCGTTATCGACTATCGGGTGAAGTACGACGAGTATGTGCAGCTGCGCCGCGAGCGTCGCGAACAGCAGCAGCGCGCCTGGGAGAACCAGCAGCGCGAGCTCCAGGACATGCGCCAGTTTATTGAGCGCTTCCGCTATCAGGCCACCAAGGCCGTGCAGGTGCAACAGAAGATTCGTCAGATGGAGAAGATTGTGCCCATCGAGATTGACGAGGTGGACAACTCGGCCATGCACTTGAAATTCCCGCCCTGCCTGCGCTCAGGCGACTATCCCGTTATCTGTGATGAGGTGAGGAAAATTTATGGAATCTCCCTCAACGGACCCTCCCCCCTGCCCCTCCCTAGGGAGGGGTCGGGGGTGAGTCTGGAGGGGCCGGGAGAGGGTCATCTTGTCTTCGACCACGTCAACCTCACCATCAAGCGAGGCGAAAAGGTGGCCTTCGTGGGGCGTAACGGCGAGGGCAAGACCACGCTGGTAAAGTGCATCATGGGTGAGATTCCCTTCGACGGGCAGCTGAAGATAGGCCATAACGTGCAGATAGGCTACTTCGCCCAGAACCAGGCGCAGCTGCTCGACGAGAGCCTCACCGTGCGCCAGACCATCGACTATGTGGCCAAGGGCGACATACGCCTGCGCATCAACGACATACTGGGTGCCTTCATGTTTGGCGGCGAGAATGCCGACAAGCGTGTGAGCGTGCTCAGCGGCGGCGAGCGAAGCCGATTGGCCATGATCCGTCTGCTGCTCGAACCCGTCAACCTGCTCATCCTCGACGAGCCTACCAACCACCTTGACATGCCCTCGAAGGACGTGCTGAAGGAGGCCATCCGCGCCTTCGACGGCACCGCCATCATCGTCAGCCACGACCGCGAGTTCCTCGACGGCCTGGTCACCAAGGTCTTCGAGTTTGGCGGTGGCCGCGTGCGTGAGCACATCGGCGGCATCTACGACTTCCTGCGTGAGAGGGCCGACAGTTTGGAGATGAGGGGTGAGCGTATAGAATTTGCGGCCAATGCCGATTCCAACAAGTCTGCTCCCTCAGCCCCTGCAGCCGCCCCCTCATCGGCCAAGAACGATTATGCTGTGCGCAAGGAGCAGCAGAAACAGCTGCGGAAGGCCGAGCGGGCCGTGGAGGAGAGCGAGAAGAAGATTGCGCGCATGGAGCAGCGGCTGAAAGAACTCGACCAGCTGCTCAGCGACCCCGCCAAGGCTTGCGATATGACGCTCGTTAGCGAATATACCGACACCAAGCGCCAGCTCGACGACGAGGTGGAGCGCTGGGAGCAGCTGAGCGAGCAGCTCGAACAACTTACATAAATATCTATTGACGTAACAGGCAGATATTCAGAAAATTGCCGTTACCCGAAATTTGGCGTACGACTTTTTTCAAAAACTCAACGAGATTTTTCAAAAAGTGAACGAGATTTTTTAAAACTCCGTTCGGCATTCCGAAGGGAAAGCATGAAAGGATATAGAAGAAAGATGTTTTTGGGGGAGACATTTAAGATATTATCATTTGCTCATTAATGTGAAAGATTGAAAAATATTAGCCGGAAAAGACGCGAATCGAATATTTTTCACTAAATTTGCAGCCATAAAGCCATATAAACAATGAAAAAAGCGATACTTATCATTGCCGTGGCCATCCTTGCTGCGATGCCCGGCACGTTTAAAGCACAAGACGACGTGAACATTGGTAAACAAAACGTTCAGCTGAAAAGCGACCTGATGACCCCCGAAGCACTGTGGGCCATGGGGCGCATCGGCAGTTATGCCGCCTCGCCCGACGGCTCGAAAATCGTTTATCAGGTGGGCTACTACAGCGTGAAACACAACAAGAGCCACCAGGTGCTCTGCGTGATGAACAGCGACGGCAGCGGACACCAGCGCCTCACCGCCAGCGCAAAAAGCGAGACCGACCCCGCCTGGTTGCCCGACGGGCGCATCGCCTTCGTCACCGGTGGCGAGGTGTGGGCCATGAACGCCGACGGCACCGGCCGTAAGCAGCTCTCGCAGACCGGCGGCGAGGTGGAGGGCTTCAAGTTCTCGCCCGATGGCTCGAAGGTCATCATCATCAAGAGCATCCCCTACAACGACATCATCCAGAAGAACCCCGACGACCTGCCCAAGGCCACCGGCCGTCTGGTCACCGACCTGATGTATCGCCACTGGGACCACTATGTGGAGAGCATCCAGCATCCCTTCGTCTGTTCGGTGAGCGATGGCATGGCCATCGCTCCTACAGGCATCGACCTGCTGAAGGGCCAGCCCTTCGAGTGCCCCATGGAGCCTTTCGGCGGTATTGAGCAGCTCGACTGGAGCACCGACTCGCGCTGCATCGCCTACACCTGCCGGAAGAAGACGGGCCTGGAGTACAGCATCTCTACCGACAGCGACATCTTCCTCTACGACACCGCCACGGGCCTCACCCGCAACCTGTGCAAGCCCGAAGGCTATGTGGAGCCAAAGATTGACCCCACGAAGACCATGAAATACCAGACCGTGAATGCCAAGGAGAACCTGAAGAACAACGTGGGCTACGACCAGAACCCGAAGTTCTCGCCCGACGGCCGCTACATCGCCTGGATCTCGATGGAGCGCAACGGCTATGAGGCCGACCGCCAGCGCCTGTGCTGCTACGACCTGCAGACAGGAGAGAAGTGCTATCTGACCGAGGACTTCGACAGCAACGTCGACGACTTCTGCTGGAGTCAGAACACGAAGGATGCACTCATCTACTTCATTGGCGTTTGGCACGCCACCGAGAACCTCTACGCCGTCAGCGTGGAGAAATACAACAAGAAATCTTCTTTGGCCAATCTCAAGTCTCAAACCATAAGGCTCACCAATGATTGTGCCGACTGGGGGTCGCTGCAGCTGATGAATAACGGTCGCCAGCTCCTGATGGAACGCCATAGCTACATCGAGCCAGCCGACCTCTACGTGGTGACGCCCAACGTGAAGAAGCCCGAACAGACGGCCATCAGCCAGCTGACGCAGGAGAACAAGCACATCCTCGACCGCCTGGCCAAGCCCACCGTGGAGAGCCGTTGGGTGAAGACCACCGACGGCGGGCAGATGCTCTACTGGATCATTCAGCCGCCCCATTTCAATCCTGCGAAGAAATATCCCACACTGCTCTTCTGTGAGGGCGGGCCGCAGAGTCCTGTCAGCCAGTTCTGGAGCTATCGCTGGAACTTCATGATTATGGCCTCGCAGGGCTATGTCATCATCGCCCCCAACCGCCACGGTCTGCCTGGCTTCGGTCAGGAATGGCTTGAAGAAATCAGCGGCGACTGGACGGGCCAGTGCATGAGCGACTATCTGGTGGCCATCGACGATGCCGCCCAGAACCTGCCCTATGTTGACCGCAACCGAATGGGATGCGTGGGAGCTTCCTTCGGTGGCTTCAGCGTCTACTATCTGGCCGGACATCACGACAAGCGCTTCAAGTGCTTCATCGCCCACGACGGCGCCTTCAACCTGGAGGCCATGTACACCGAGACCGAGGAGAACTGGTTCTCGAACTGGGAGTACGACGACGCTTTCTGGAACCGCGACCAGACAGCCAACGCCAAGAAGACCTACACCAACTCGCCGCATCGCTTTGTCGACAAGTGGGACACCCCCATCCTCTGCATCCACGGCGAGATGGACTACCGCATCAATGCCACGCAGGGCATGAGCGCTTTCAATGCCGCGCGCATGCGGGGTATTGAGGCACAGCTGCTCATCTTCCCAGACGAAAACCACTGGGTGCTGAAACCGCAGAACGGTATTCTGTGGCAGCGCACCTACTTCAACTGGCTCGACCGCTGGCTGAAGAAATAAAGAAACTCAACTTTCGGAAATTGGGGAGTTAAAGGAGTGAAAGGGAGTTAGAGGGAGTTAAAAGACAATAGTTCTTCTCTTAAAGTCCCGCTCCTTAGGTGTTCAGAGGTTGAAAGGTAACGTCCTTTAACTCCCTCTAACTCCCCCATAACTCCCTTTATCTCCCCAAGTTGAGCGAATGCGAAACTTGAATAAGAAGGAACCTACACACAAAACAATGAAACTGAAGATTGCAGTATTGCCGGGCGACGGTATAGGCCCGGAGATTATGACGCAGGGCCTGGCGGTGATGGACTCCATCGCTCGCAGGTTCGGCCACGAGTTTAGCTACGAGGAGGCGCTGGTGGGCGCCCATGCCATGGACGTGGTGGGCGACCCCTATCCCGATGCCACCCACGAGGTGTGCATGCAAGCCGATGCGGTGCTGTTTGCCGCCGTCGGTTCGCTGAAGTACGACAACGACCCCACGGCACCAGTGCGCCCCGAGACGGGGTTGCTGGCCATGCGCAAGAAGCTGGGGCTCTTTGCCAACATTCGGCCCGTGGCCACCTTCCCTTGCCTTTTGCATAAGTCACCGCTGAAAGAAGACCTGCTCCGTGGAGCCGATTTCGTGGTCATTCGTGAGCTGACGGGCGGTATGTATTTCGGCGAGAAATACCAGGACAACGACCGTGCCTTCGACACCAACGCCTATACCCGCCCTGAGGTGGAGCGCATTCTGCGGGTGGCTTTCGAACTTGCCAGGAAGCGCAAGAAGCACCTCACCGTGGTCGACAAGGCCAATGTGCTGGCCAGCTCGCGCCTGTGGCGACAGATTGCCAAGGAGATGGAGCCGCAGTGGCCCGACGTCACCACCGATTATATGTTTATCGACAATGCTTCTATGCGCGTGCTCACCGAGCCTCGCTTCTTCGATGTCATCGTCACCGAGAATACTTTTGGCGACATCCTCACCGACGAGACTTCCTGCATCACTGGCTCGATGGGCTTGCAGCCGTCATCATCGCTGGGACTCCACACGCCGCTCTTCGAGCCCGTGCATGGCTCGTGGCCACAGGCTGCCGGGCAGAACTTGGCCAACCCCATTGCCATGATTCTTTCGGCTGCCATGCTGCTCGAACACTTCGGGCTCTCCGAAGAGGGTGCACTCATACGCAAAGCCGTTGACGCCTCACTCCAGGCCAATGTGCGCACGCCTGAAATCCAAGTGGAGGGTGGGGCTCACTACGGCACCCGCGAGGTGGGTCAGTGGATTGCGGACTACGTCCTAAGTGATGGGCGGCCTTCGGCCTAAATGACAGGCGGCCTTCGGCCTAAATGATAAATGAAAAATGATAAATGATAAATGCTGCGCCCGAATGGGTGTCAAGACAATGGTTTCGCGACGGATTGGTAGACTGCTCGGTTTATCATTTGCCATTTGTCATTTGTCATTGAACGTTGCGCTGGCGCAACCTTCAACGTTCAACATTCAACGTTCAACTTCTGAGTGGCGTGACTCGCTCGCTGTTCTTAACAAGGCCATAACAGCCAATCCTCAGTCAACTGACCTGCGGCTGCGCAAGGCGGCAGTGAACATTGAGTTGCAGCAGTGGGACTATGCCATCGAGGAGTATGGCCGTGTGCTCAATATTGACGCGAATAGTTTGCCTGCGCTCTACTACCGTGCCTACGCTCACAATCATCTGCGCCACTACGACATGGCCCGTGCCGACTACGAGCGCTTCTTGCAGCTCTTGCCCCGCCACTTCGAGGCGCGCTTAGGACTGGCCATGACCATGCGGCGGCAGGGAAAGGCACGCGATGTCACCGAAGAACTGAATCGTCTGGTGGAGATGTTTCCCGACTCGGCCGTGGCCTATGCCGTCAGGGCCGACTTCGAGCAGGAGCAGGCGCAGTACGACCTAGCGCTCTACGATTGGGACGAGGCCCTGCGCCTGGCTCCCGACCGGCAGGACTACCAGTTGGGTCGTTATGGTGTGCTGTGGGCCATGCGCCGTTACGACGAGGCGCGCCGACTGGGGCAGCAGTTGGTGGCAGGGGGCGTGCCCAATGCCACGCTCAGGCAATTGCAGGTTGATCCTCCCAAAAAGAAATAACAAGATATGCTGAAAGGAAAGAAAATCGTTCTGGGCATCACAGGCTCGATAGCAGCCTATAAGTCGTGCCTCATCATCCGCGAACTCATCAAGCGCGGAGCCGAGGTGCAGGTGGTCATCACCCCTGCGGGCAAGGAGTTCATCACGCCCATCACCCTGTCGGCCCTGACGCAGAAACCTGTCGTCAGCGAGTTCTTCTCGCAGCGCGACGGCACATGGCACAGTCATGTGAAGCTGGGCCTCTGGGCCGATGCCATGCTCATTGCCCCCTGCACGGCCGCCACGCTGGGCAAGATGGCAACGGGCGTGGCCGACAACATGCTTGTCACCACCTATCTCTCGATGAAAGCCCCCGTGTTCATCGCTCCGGCCATGGACCTCGACATGTATGCCCATCCCACCACACAGCAGAACATGGAGCGGCTGCGCTCTTTCGGCAATCACATCATCGAGCCGCAGAGCGGTTTCCTGGCCAGCGGACTGGAAGGGAAGGGCCGTATGGAGGAGCCTGAGAAGATTGTGGATGTGCTCGACGCTTTCTTTGAGCCGAAGGACTTGCTGGGCAAGCATATCCTCATCACCGCCGGACCTACCTACGAGAAAATCGACCCTGTGCGCTTCATTGGCAATTACAGCAGCGGCAAGATGGGCTTCGCCCTGGCCGAGGAATGTGCACGCCGTGGCGCCCAAGTGACGCTCGTCGCTGGCCCCGTCAACGTCGTTCAACGTTCAACGCTCAACGTTCAACGTATCAACGTAGAAAGCTGCCAGCAGATGCGCAATGCCGCCGTGGCTGCTTTTGCCAAAGCCGATGCCGCCATTCTCTGCGCTGCCGTGGCCGACTTCCGTCCGGCCGTTGTGGCCGAGCAAAAAATCAAACGGGTGGGGGAGAGCATGGATATCCATCTGGTGCCCAACCCCGACATCGCTGCCGAGCTTGGCCGTATGAAGCAAGCGGGCCAGTTGCTCGTGGGCTTTGCCTTGGAGACCAACGACGAGGAGGCCAACGCCCAGAAGAAGTTGCAGAAAAAGAACTTCGACTTTATCGTGCTCAATTCGCTGCGCAACGAGGGCACCTGCTTCCGCAGCGACGACAACCAAATCAGCATCATCTCGGCCAGCGGGCGAAAGGATTTCGAGAAGAAACCCAAGACGCAGGTGGCCAGCGACATCATCGACGAATTAAGCCAGCGACTATGAAACGATTACTGCCAATTCTATTCTTCTTCTTCACACTGTTGCCGAGCGCAACGGCGCAGGAGCTGCAGGTGAAGGTGACCATCAATCACTCACAGGTGCAGGGCACCAACAAAAGCGTGTTCGAGAACCTGCAGCAGACGATGGAGCAGTTTATGAACGAGCACCAGTGGACGGCTTTGCAGTTCCAGGAAAACGAGCGCATACAATGCACCTTCTCCATCACCGTGTCGAAGTACGACGCTTCGGCCAACAAGTTCACAGGCTCGGCCACGATACAAGCCAACCGCCCTGTCTACAATTCGGCCTACACCACCACGTTATATAATAATAGAGACAAGAACTTCGACTTCGAGTTTGTGGAGTTCGACCAGTTCAACTTTAACGAGGAGGTCATCGACAACCAGCTGGTGGCGCTCATGGCCTATTACGCCTATCTCATCATCGGTCTCGACCTCGACAGCTTCGCGCCCATGGGTGGTACCGACGTGCTTCAGCGCTGCATGAACCTGGTGAACAACGCCCAGAATCTGGGCTTTGCTGGATGGAAGTCGTTCGACGACGACCGCAACCGCTTTGCCATCATCAACGACTATCTTGATGAGGCTATGAAACCTTTCCGCCAGCTGCAATACGACTATTATCGCAAAGGGCTCGACGAGATGGCTCAGAACGTGGAGCGAGGGCGCACAAACGTCACCACCGCGCTGCAGGAATGTTTGAAGAAAGCCCACGACGACAAGCCACTGAGCATGTTGCCGCAGATATGGACTGAATTTAAGAGAGACGAGCTGGCCAGCATTTATAAGGGAAAGGGAACGCCGAAGGAGAAAGAAAGCGTCTACGACATTCTTTTCGGTATCAATGCTTCGCTAAACAACTCGTGGGAGAAGATTAAGCAGTGAGGTTACTGAAGCACATCATCAACTGGACGTTGTGGAGCCTGCTGGGACTCACCGTTGTGCTCTTCACGCTCATCCAATTGGCGCCCGTGCAACGTTGGCTGGGGCAGCGGGTGGCCGATGCCATCGGCTCCAAGCTGGGCACCGAGGTCAGTGTGGGGCGTGTTGACCTGGGTTTCTTCAACCGTTTGATTATTGATGATGTGCAGGTGCTCGACCAGCGGCAGGCCCCATTGCTTTCGGCCGACCGCCTGTCGGTGAAGCTTGAATTGTGGTCGCTGATATCCGATGGCCGTGTGTCCATTTCCTCGGCACAGCTCTTCGGCGCGAATGCGGTGCTCAGCCGCGACAGCGCCAATGCCGTCCCAAACTATCAGTTTGTATTGGATTCTCTTTCGTCGGGCAACGACGACGAAAATCCTTCGAAGCTCCAGCTGCACATTGGCTCGCTCATCGTGCGCCGCCTTTCGCTCAGCTACGACCAGCTTGATGCCCCCATGACGCCAGGCCGCCTCAATCCGCAACACCTGCGCATTGCCGACCTCAGCGCCCATGTGCTGTTGCGCGAGCTCACCAACGACTCCCTCTCCGTGCATCTGCGCCGTTTGTCGCTGCACGAGCATTCGGGCATCGACCTCAATCACTTGGCATTCACGCTCGAAGCCAACCGCCAACACGCCTTGCTCACTCACTTGGCTCTGCAGATGCCCCAAACCGCACTTGCCATCGACACCCTGCAAGCCGATTTTCAGCCCGATAGCCTGGCTTCGTCGCTTCGCTATCGGCTATGCTTGTCGCCATCAACCCTTTCCCTGGCCGATGTGCAGAGCCTTCTTCCGCAAGATGTTCCCACCGACCATGTATTCCAGATAGATGCCGCGCCCATTGAGGGTTCCCTCAGCGCCATTAACGTGCCCCGTCTGGCGGTGTCCACTACCGATGGTTGGTTCGATATGCTGGCTTCGGCACGTATCACCTCCGATGAGTGTGAAGGAAAACTGTCGCGTCTGCATGTCGACGAGCATCTGCTGACCCAACTGCGCGATTTTTGGCCCTCGATGCCTGACGCCCTCGACCGTGTAGGCGATGTGGGACTTACTTCAACGCTGAACGTTCAACGTGCAACGATGAACGTTCAAGGTTCCGGCGTCGTCAGCAGCGGAGCAGGGAACCTGTCGTGGCAAGGCGGCTATCAGGGCGGCAATGTTCCCACTTGGAATGCAAGGCTCTCCACCGATAGCCTCGACCTGCGCCGTATCATTGGTTCCGACCTGTTGGGGTTGGTGGCCACCCATCTCGATTTGAGGGGGACGGGCAAAAACATCAGTGTGAAGGGACAGGTGCCCCGCCTCGACTTAAACGGCTACAGCTATCGCCAGCTGGCCATCGACGGTGTGTATTCGCCCTCGGCCGTAGAAGGTCAGCTGGTCATCGACGACCCTCATCTGCAGGCCGATGTTGAATTGGGAGTTAAACCCACCCATCTGCGCACCACAGGGCGCATCAGCCATATCGCTCCCCAGGCCTTGCATCTATCCGATCAGTGGGGCGATGCCGTCTTCTCGGCCATCCTCGATGCCGATATTGGGGGTACCTCGCTGGCCGATGTTGAGGGCACCATCGACCTCGACGACTTCGTGATGGTCAGCGGCGACACCGCTCGTTATCATCTCGACAATCTGCACCTGCGTTCAGGCTATGACGATGGGCATCACTTCCTGCGCATGAACAGCGACTTTGGCGAGGCTCTCATCAGCGGTCAGTTCAATCTGGCCACGCTCCCCGCCACCTTCAAATCGCTGCTGCCTATCGAGCGGACCCACCCCCAGCCCCTCCCTGGAGGGAGGGGAGCAGTTAGTTCTGCCAACAAGTCTATATACTCCCCTCCCTACAAGGGAGGGGCCGGGGGTGGGTCTGCAGGGTCCGCTCGGTCCGTCAATGACTTCACCCTCTCCCTACGTCTCTCCGATAGCAGATGGATGCAGCAGCTGCTGGGCTTGCCGCTCGATTTGGGCGATGGACGGCTCGACGTCAATGCCCGGGTGAACGAGCCTGCGCGCCAGCTCGACATTCGGGCGCAGGTGCCCGCCTTCAGCTTTGCCGCCAACGACCTGCGCGATGCCACGCTCAGCCTGGTCAGTCAGGGCGACAGCGCCCATTGCACCCTGCACCTGACGCGCCATACCGCTAAGGGCAACATCCAGGACCTGACGCTCAATGCCCAGGCCGATGGCGAGCAGCTGGCTTCCACCATCAACATCTCCACCCCCCAGGCCGACCATGGCACCTTCAATACCATCACCCGCTTTTACACCAACGACGATGGCAAGGCCGAGACCCACGTGCGTGTGCTCCCCTCGCAGTTCATCATAAAGAACGCCACGTGGGAGCTGGAGCCCTGCGACATCGTCTATAGCGACAAGCGCCTGATGGTGGACCATTTCACCTTGCATCATGACGACGAGCACCTCATCATCGACGGACTGGCCTCTACGCAGCCCGCCGACTCGCTCCTCATCGACCTCAATAGCTTCGATGTGGCTTATCTGCTCGATTTGGTCAATTTCCGCTCGGTGAAGTTTGGCGGCAAGGCCAGTGGCCGTGCATACGTGTGCCAAGTTTTTGACAAACTGCGCGCTTGGGCCGACCTCACCGTCGACGATTTCTTGTTCCAAGAGGCGCGCATGGGTACGCTCGAAGCCTTTGCCGAGTGGGATGCCGACGAGGGGCAGGTGAACTTGGAGGCAGCCGTGGACGACGGTGCCGACGCCCAGACCTTCGTCGATGGCTATATCTCGCCACGTCAGAAGGAGATCGACCTGGGCATCCGCGCTCGCGGCACCACTCTGGCCTTCGTACATTCGTTCACCAAGAGCTTCATCAGCCACATCGATGGTCAGGTGCATGGTGATGTCCGCGTGCATGGCCCCCTGAAGCAAATCGATTTGAGTGGCGAGGCGGTGGTGCAGGGCCAGGCATCCATCAGCCCTTTGGGCACCGTATATCATTTCGATGGCGACACCGTGATGCTTTCGTCTGGTACTATTTCCTTCCACCAGTTCCGTGCCCTCGACCGCGATGGCCACGAGGCCCTGCTTAGTGGTGACATTCACCACCGGTATATGAAAAACTTCACTTTCGACCTCCAGGTCGAGGCCGACAAGATTCTAGCCTATGATTTCCCCCGCCCCGAAGCGGTGGCCAGCATTGGCGGCACCGTGTGGGCCGATGGCACCGCCACCCTGCGTGGGCGCCCTGGCGAGGTGGTCATCGACTGCGATGTCACTCCTGCTCCCGGCTCTGTGTTCTATTATAACGCCGCCGGACCCGATGCCATCAGTCAGCAGCGGTTCATCACGTGGGGCGATGAGCTAAGAGCTGAGGGCGCAGAGTCGAGAGACGTTGCATCGGGTGGATCAAAAGCAACGCCCAACGCTCAACCCACCTCCGACCTGCGCATGAACCTGCGCATCAACGCCACCCCCGATGCCTACCTGCGCATACTCATGGACCAGCATTCGGGCGATGCCATCAGTCTGGCCGGCGACGGTGTGCTGCGCGCTGCCTATTATAACAAGGGTGCTTTCCAGCTCTTCGGAACGTATAATGTGGACCGAGGCACCTACGGCATGACCATCCAGAACATCATCAAGAAGAACTTCACTTTCCAGCCCGGTAGCTCCATCGTCTTCGGTGGCGACCCCTTCCAAGCCGTCCTCAACCTGAAGGCCCTCCACACCGTTAACGGTGTCACCCTGAGCGACCTCGGACTGGGCAACTCGTTCACCAGCAATACCATCCGCGTGAACTGCCTGATGAACATTGTGGGCACGGCGGGCGAGCCACGCGTGGAGTTCGACCTGGAGATGCCCACCCTGAACAGCGAGGAGCAGCAGATGATACGCTCCATCATAGCCAGCGAGCAGGAGTTGAACCAGCAGGTGGTCTATCTGCTGGGCATAGGCCGCTTCTACACGCAGACGGCCAACAACGCCGCTTCGCAGACATACGGGCAAACCGAGCTGGCCATGCAGAGCCTCCTCTCAGGCACCGTTTCCTCGCAAATCAACCAGCTGCTGTCGCAGGTCATCCGCAACGACGACTGGAACTTCGGCGCCAACATCTCCACTGGCAACGAGGGCTGGCACAATGCCGAATACGAAGGACTCGTCAGCGGACGTATGCTCAACAACCGCCTGCTCGTCAACGGTCAGTTCGGTTATCGCGACAATGCCACCCAGGCCATGCCCTCGTTCATTGGCGACTTCGACATCCAGTACCTGCTCACGCCCGCTGGAGGCATCTCGCTGAAAGCCTACAACAAAACCAACGACCGCTACTTCACCCACTCTTCGCTCAATACCCAGGGCATCGGCGTTATCCTCAAAAAAGATTTCAACGGACTTGGCGACCTCTTCTCAAATCGCAAAAGGAGAACGTCGAAATAAGGTCTCATTTATGATGCGAGTTGGCATATACGTGTAACGGCGATATCCTCTCTGTCACTCACTAAAATCGGAATTTTTCGTCGGTCCATTCATCGACAATCACATCGGGCAGAAGAAGCTTACGGTATTGTGAAAGCAGTTGGTGAACAGTGGGCATGAGTTTGCTGAGCTGCTCGCTGTCATTCCTGCTTACACACTCACAGATCTCGTAGAACGTCTCTATCAGTTTCTTGGCAGTTGGCGACAGGCAGGTGTGGCTGCGGGCATAGAGGTCGCCCGTGGGGAGTCCCCAGACGAAATGGAAGCTCATCGAGTCGAAACCAATGAACGATGGCATAACACCAAGGGGCGTGTCAGGTTTCAATATGGTGTGTATCAGCGTATTGCTAGGAGTGGGGTCCATGGGCACGGCGGTATAGACGGCCAGCAGGTGAAGGCGCTGGATGGAGTCATAGACGGCCACGTCGACCTTCGTCTTAAACTTCTTCACCTTGCTCTTGTCGAGCTCGGGCATCACGTCGTAACACTTCAGCAGCACCAGGGCCGTGTCCTGCTTGTCATAGGTGAGGGCAATGGGTCCCTGCCCCTCGGCGTTTGACCTGACCATGAACAAGTGGTCGTGCTCAGGATAGAGATCTATCATCTCGAATCTTTTCTCGTTGTATTCATTCCTGACCTTTGTCCTGATTTTAAACGTTTTATCGGTAGTTGTGGCAGGCAACTGGGGCTCATAATAGTCCGTGTGCCACCGCTTGCCCTCTAGGTATCCCTCGTAGCGGAAGGTCTCAATCATGTCTTTGATGTACTCCGCGCCGTTGCGGTATTTCAGCGTGGTGGCTGTTTCCAGACGGTTGGTCATCTTGCTCACATTTGTTTGAGCTACGGCGTGGCTGGCAATGAGCGCCAACACGATAATGGCAAAACTCCTGTTCATAGACTTGTTGATTGTATGAATGATTCGGTAATTATGTCGCAAATTAGTCATTTGTCCGATGGTTGCTGGCAAAGGTACGAATAAATGAGCAGAAAACCAAAAGAATAATGCATAATGCGCAAATATTTTCAGTCATTCGTCGCTTTTCGGCCGATTCCGCAATAATCAAGGAAAAAACACACGGAAACAGCTGCGAAAAATCTCGTACGAGATTTTTTAAAAAGTCGTTACCATTTTTCAAAAAGTCGTTACCAAAATTTTGAAAAGCGTTACCGTTTTTTTGAAGGGTGCCATCTGCCTCAACAAATATTGCCATTTTGTTTGGCGAAATAAAAAAAAATACTTATTTTTGCACCACGACAATATCGCTTGTTTATTCGTATGAAACTGATTGAGAAATACTTTCCGGAATTGAGCGACGGGCAGCTTGAGCAGTTGGCTGCTCTTGACACGCTCTACCATGAGTGGAACGAGAAGATCAACGTCATCTCGCGTCGCGACATCGACAACCTCTACGAGCACCATGTGCTGCACTCGATGGCCATTGCCAAGCTGCTGCATTTCAAGCCCGGCACCCATATCCTGGACTTCGGCACCGGTGGCGGTTTCCCCGGCGTGCCGCTGGCCATCTTGTTCCCCGAATGCCAATTCACCCTCATCGATGGCACGGGAAAGAAAATCCGTGTAGCCACTGAGGTGAACCAAGCCATTGGACTACAGAACTGTACGCCCGTGTGGCGTCGCGGCGAAGAAGAGAAGGGCAAGTACGACTTTGTGGTGAGCCGCGCCGTGATGCCCTTGCCCGACTTGGCTCGGATAGTGAAAAAGAATATCGCACATGAGCAACGCAACGCCCTGCCCAATGGCATCATCTGCCTAAAGGGCGGCGACCTGCAGGAAGAGATTCGCCCCTTCAAAAACATTGTTCAGACCACCGAACTCTCCACCTGGTTCACCGAGGAATGGTTCAAGCAGAAATATTGTATTTACTTGCCAATGTGATAGGATGAAGATAAAGACTTTCCAATGCAACCCGCTGCAGGAGAACTGCTTTGTGGTGAGCGACGATGACAGCCGGGAGGCCGTGGTGATTGACTGCGGCGCCTTCTTCGAGGATGAACGACGGGCCATCGCGGCCTACATCAACGACAATGGGCTTACGCTTCGCCATGTGCTCTGCACGCATGCCCACTTCGACCATATCTTCGGCCTCGACACGCTCTGTCAAGAGTTCAACGTAAAACCAAGGCTGCATGTCGCCGACGAGTTTCTGTATCTGGGTATGGATCGACAGGTGGCGAGCTTTCTTGGCTCCGGCTACTACAGGACGATGCCACCGTTGGGCGAGCCCTTGAAAGATAAGGAGCTGATAGCCTTTGGTGGGCAGCAGCTCGAGGTGCTCCACACGCCGGGCCATTCGCCAGGCAGTGTGTTGTTCTACAGCGAGGAAGCAAAGGTGCTCTTCGCAGGCGACACGCTCTTCCGCATGAGTGTGGGGCGCACCGACCTGGAAGGCGGCTCATGGCAGCAGCTGATGCAGAGTCTCAGTAGGGTGGTGGCCCAGTTGCCCGACGATGTGACTGTCTACACAGGTCACGGACCCGCCACCACCATTGGCGACGAGAAAAGAATGAATCCGTATTTTAGTTTTTGAATGACGAATTGGGAATTCGGAATTCGTAATTAGCAACAAGTTATGACTGGAGATTATATATTGAGCATTGTGGTGGCCGCACTATTGGGTGGCGCCATTGGCCTGGAGCGTGAGTATCGGTCGAAAGAGGCTGGTTTTCGCACTCACTTCTTGGTGGGATTGGGCAGCGGACTGCTGATGGTGTTGTCGATGCATGGCTTCGACGACTTTATGGGTATTCAAGGCATTCAGCGCGACCCCAGCCGCATGGCGGCGCAGGTCATCAGCGGCATGGGCTTCATCGGCGCTGGCTGCATCATCTTCCAGAAAAACGCCGTGAAAGGACTTACCACGGCGGCGGGACTTTGGGTGACATCGGCTATCGGCATGACGGCAGGGGCTGGCATGTACCTCCTCGCCTTGGTGGCCACCGCCCTCGTACTGCTGTGTCTGGAAGGCTCCGACTTCATCCATCACAAGATTTTCCACGAGGAGTGAGTGGTGAGAGGTGAGTGGTGAGTGGTGAGAGGAATGCGGTTAACCCAGTAAGAACAAGGGTAATAAGGAAACGCAAGATGCATTCTCTCACCCCTCACCTCTCACCTCTCAAACTATAACAAAGCGTAGCGACTCGTAGAACTGCACTGCCAACACATAGAGCAGCAGCAGGGGAGCAGCGGCGGCGATGCCGTTGCAAAGGGCTTGGCACACGTCGACGACCGATTGGAAATGTCGCGACACCAAGCCGTAGGTCACCGACAGCACGATGATGCCAAAGGCCACGATGGGCACTAAGGCGCGGCTGAAGGCCGAGGGCCATAGGTGACCTGTAGCCGAGAGCAGCACGGCATGTGAAGGCAGCGCGAGCAAAGCCACCACACCTACATACACCAGCAGGATGACGGCCAGTAGCAGAATGGCCTGACGCTGACGGAATCCCACGGGACGGTGTAGTACGCCGGCAATGCCACTTTCGCGCATGCAGCCATAGGCCGCCGACAACAGCAACAACCAAATGAGCAAAGGCTTCTGAAGCATGTCAACAAAGCCGCCCAGGAAGTAGCGGATGCCCTCCGACGAGAGCAATGACCGAGTGCCCTCGCCTCCCGAAGTGGCCGACAGCAACCACGAAGCCAGCAACAGCACCACCCAGGCCACCACCAGTGCCAACAACACGTATGACAACAGCTTCTTCATGCCAGATTTCTGTTAGTTATAAGTAATAATGAAAAGTTGGTAGGAAATAAACGGCCTGAAAGGCCAACAAGCTATTAGCCCAGGGCAACGCCCTGGGTATGCTGGGGGCAACAGGCACGCCCTGAAAGGGCAAAAGCATTTGATAATGAAAGGCTTTTGCCCTTACAGGGCGAAGATTTCCCTCCCCATCTATACCCAGGGCGCTGCCCTGGGCTATTAGCTTATTGCCCCTTCGGGGCGCGTTGTCGATTGTCATTTCGTACCAACTAATGATTTAATCGTAACAAAAAGAACCCGTTTATTCCTCGTCGGCCTCCAGGTTGTCGATATCGAGGATGTGCAGTTCGAGCGCGCGCACCACCAAACGAGTGGCGTTGACGCTGCGGCCGTCGGGGAACAGCTTCTGCACCAGTTCGTTCTGACGCTTCTCCAGGCTCTTCACACCAAAGGGCATGCCACGCAGCTGTGTGATCTGGTCCTTGGTGTAGCCCAGTGCGAGATGTCGCAGGAACCGCTCGTCGTATTCGTCAATCTCGTAGTTCACCATGGCTTCCTGCTTGGCCAGCTCCGAGCCTACGCTGTGCTTGAAGCGCTCCACAATCTTCTTCAGGATAGGTTCGTTGAACACCAGCTGCTTACCCGACATCACGGCGAGCACGTCGCCGCGCGTGAGCAGTTCGCCCGTTTTCAGGATGATGCCGTCGGCACCGGCGTCGAGCACGTCGACCCACAGCTTTTCGTTCAGGATCTCGCCTGTGAAAATCAGCACGCGCACCTGCGGATACATCTCTTTGGTCTGTCGGCACAGCTCCACGCCCACGGTGGTGGAGCCGCCCAGTCCCAGGTCGAGCAGCACCAGGTCGGGCAGCTGCTGCTTCAGTAGTCGCCAATAGGTGGCTTCGCTGTCGGCGGTGCCAATGACTTCCGCTTCGGGTATGTCGTTGCGGATGATGCCTTGCGTGCCTTTCAGTTCCAGGGGCACGTCTTCCACGATGATAACCTTGAATTTCTCCATCTTGTTTATTTATGATTTTCGTTTTACAGATTTGCGATTTGGCAGTGTGACGGTGATAATGGTGTTGCCATTGGCATTCACTTCGGCTCGGATGGCACAGCCGCGGCGGTTGGTGGCCTCGCCATGGTCGCGCACAATCTGTCGGCACAGCAGGTAGGGAATCTGCCCGCTGGCAGGGGTGAAGAGCGCCAGGGCCTCCTGACTGGTGAGTTGCAGATGGGGCATGACCACGGTGCACAGCACATATTTGTCGCCTTGTGGCTCAAAGCTGACGTTCAGCTTCTTCTCGCCCGACTGCTTGCGCAGCAGTTCGAAGAGATAGTCGATGAGCACGGGGTCGCCCAGGATGTCGTGTTCCAGCGGCTTCAGATGTAAGCGTATGTGCTCGGTCTGCCTGACGGCCTGTAGGCTCAGGATGCCGTAGAGCTCGCGGTAGTAGGCCACCACTTCGGGCAGCGAGGCGGCGTCGCCCATGTCGACCAGCTGGCTGATGCGGCTGGGATAGTACATCGTCTCGTGCTTCAAGGCCGATAGGCAGTTGTCCATCACGGCATTGCTCACGTGCAGTGCCTGTTCCTCCTGCTCTATGCGGGCCAGCTCGTCATTCATCATGTCCAGCTTTTCTAGTTTCTCCTGTTGTCGGCGCGTGGCCTTGCCCAGCGACGACAGCACCTGCCACACCACGGCCAGCAGAATGAAGAAGAGCAGAATGAACAGCAGCACGATGGCTACTTGCTTGTTGGTTTGCGACTGCTGCATCCTCCGGCAATATTCGTACAGGGTGGCATCGGCCGACATCTCCTTGAACAGCTGGGTGTAGATGCGGTTGTTGTATTGATAGAGCTGCCATTGGTGCAAGGCGAGGGCGGCCACCGCACTCTCGTTGCGCATGGTGAGCAGGATATTGTAGTTCACCTTCATGCTATCGCGAAACCAGATGATTTCGGGCGGTATGAGCGATGGGTCGCCCGTGCGCAGCAGGGTGTCGGGGGCTGCCGAGGGATGCGAATGGCGATAGAAGGCGTTGAGATGGCAGCGGCAGGAGTCGGCGTAGGCCAGCGTGCGCTCAAAGGTGCCGTCGACATTCGAGAAATAGGCCGAGTCGGCAAAGGCACTGGCATGGCTCAGGTGGTCGTCGGGTTGGGCCGTGGAACTGAGAGAGGGCAGATGAGAGGCGAGCAAGAGCAGTAGGATGCGCACCAGGCCGAGGGGCAGACGGAAGAAGAAGCGACTGCCTTTGCCTTGATGGCTTTCGGCCGAGAGCAGGCACACGGAGAAAATCTTGCTCATCTTGCGATACTTCTCGATGATGCCCTTGCAGTTGAGCAATCCAAACCCATGCGAGTGGTGGGCTTTGTCGTCGACGATGACTTTGCGGTCGAAGACGTGGGCCAACTGCTCCTCGTCGAGTCCGATGCCCGTATCTTCGACGGAGATTTCTACGTAGCCGTCGCCCTCGGTGGCGAAGAGGTGCACGCTACCGCCCTCGGCGGTGAACTTGCGGGCGTTGTCGGCCAGCGTGTTGAGCATGAAGAGGGTGAGCACGCGGTCGGCCTTCACACGCGCATCGGTGGGCGTCACCTCCAGCTCGATGTGCTTCATGGCGAAGCTGCGGCGGTTCTTGCCAATGATGTCGAAAAGCTGTTGCAGGGGGAATGTCTCCACATGCAGGCTCAGCTCGCCTTGGCTCAACTGAATCCATCGTGTGAGCAGTTGGGTCTGTAGGTTGATGTTGTCGGTGAGCTCTGTGATGTAGGCCATGCGCTCCTGCTGGGCAGTGGTTTCCGAGGCCTCCAGACGGTTGGCTTCGTGTAGGATACGGTCGATAAGCGGGGTGATGCCGTTCACGATGGAGAGCTTGGCCCGTTGTTCCAGCGCCAGTCGCTCACCTTTCTCCACGCGCAGTCTGGCCATGGCGAGCTGCTCGCGCAGTTCCTCCTCGCGCTGCTGCAGCGCGGGGGTGGTGTCCATGCGGTGGCGATGCTTCTTGTGCCACCAAAAGAAGAACGAGAGCAACAGCATCAAGGCTACAATGGCGGCCACCACCGCCCAGATGAGCACGCCCAGCTGTGCCGTGGCCTGCTCCAGTTGAGCGGCATGGGCTTCGAGCGAGCGGTCCTGTCGCGTCTGCTCTTGCAGGTCGAGATAGATGTTGCGGTTCAGGTCGCTCGACTGCTTGTCGTCGATGGCGGCGTAGGCCACGCTGAGCTGCTCGCGGATACTGGCCACCAGGTCGGGGGCTTTGTTGATGATAGTGTCGCTGAGTGCCAGCTGCAGATGGCGCAGTGCCAGCTCATAGTCGTCGAGCGCCAGATAGCACGAAGCCAGCGTGCGGTGGGCGCCGGCTATCTGATAGACATCACCGAAACGGCTGAAGATGTCGAGCGAGCGATGGGCCAGATAAAGGGCCAGCGAGTCGTCGGCCACACCGTCGGGGTTGAAATACTTGAACGCCGGCAGGTTGTCGGCCTCCAGACGGTGACGGTATTCGTCGACCATCAAGTGCTCTGCGAGCGCCTCCAAGGAGTTGGCCTCGAAATACGACATACCCGTTGGCACCGCCATGAGATAGCAGCGCATCAGGTGGTCGAACTCGGTTTGGTTGATTTGCTCCTGCGACCCCGTGGTGACCATGCCGCCCGCTCCCACGTTGTAGAGATAGTTCAGATGTTGGGCGGTGTCGGCCGACAGCTCAGGGGGCATCTCGTTCAGCGCCTGTGCCGACTGTCGCTCCAGTCCCACATAATAATAATAGGTGGAGGTGACGATGGCGAGCTCGCTCTCTGCATAGATAAGCCGTCGCAATTGGCGTGGGTTCAGCGTGGAGCGCTCTTCGCTGATTCTGCGCAAGGCACGCATGGCCTGCTCGCGGCAGTCGTAGAAAGCACGGTTCTGCGACTCGCGTTGGCAAAGGCGCATCTGCTGAATATAGCCAATGAGCAACTCCAGCTGGTTATCGGTCACCGAGGGGATTTGGTCGAGCAGCTCGCGTGCTTCCTCATAGTGCATCTGTGCGATGCGCACAAAAGCCAGATTGTTCAGCGCTTCGGCCTTGCCGTCGGCATAGTGGGCAGAAGCCTCAAAAGCCATCTGGGCATAATGCTCGGTGGAGTCGAGGTTACGATAGTGACAGGCATAGGACAAATCATTCAGCTTGTTGGCCGTTTGCCTGTCAGACGGCGAACAAGCTGAAAAGACGATAATACAGACGACGAGTCTAAGAACGAGCCTTAGCCACATACCCAAGTGCCTCCTTGCACTTGTCGGTGACATACTGCCAGTCGCCAGCCTTAACTCGGTCGCTGGGGAAGAGCTTCGAACCCATGCCTACGCAGAAGACGCCAGCCTTGAACCACTTGGTGAGGTTCTCCTCGTCGGGCGACACGCCACCCGTCACCATGATCTTAGACCAGGGCATTGGGGCCTTCAGGCCTTTCACCATATTGGGGCCAACCACGTCGCCGGGGAACACCTTCGTGAGGTCGCATCCCAGCTCCTGTGCTTTGCCAATCTCGCTGACGGTCATGCAGCCGGGGCAATAGGGGATGAGGCGACGGTTGCACACGGGGGCGATGTCGGGATTGAACAGCGGACCCACCACGAAGCAGGCGCCCAGCTGTATGTACATGGCTGCCGTGGGCGCATCGACCACACTGCCGATGCCCAGTGCCAGTTCGGGGCATTCCTTGTCGGCCCACTTCACCAGTTCGCCGAACACCTCTTGTGCGAAGTCGCCACGGTTGGTAAACTCGAAGGCACGCACGCCACCGTCGTAGCAGGCCTTCACCACGTTCTTGCAGGTCTCCAAATCTTTGTGATAGAAGACGGGAACCATGCCCGTCGAGCCTATCTTGGCCATGACGGCCAGCTTGTCAAATTTTGCCATAAGTATAATTTAATGAAGAATGGAGAGTGAAGAAGGTTTAGCTCGACGGCCCGAAGGGGAAAGTCAATTTGCTACCGCATTTCTACATCTCCATCCTACAAATATTAACGTTGAACTCGTCCGTTGGCACTACCACCGGCCAGGGCTTCCACTTCCTCGATGGTCACCATGTTGAAGTCGCCATTGATGGTGTGCTTCAGGGCGCTGGCGGCCACGGCAAACTCCAGGGCCTCGCCCTGCGTCGACTTGGTGAGCAGGCCGTGAATGAGGCCGCCCGAGAACGAGTCGCCGCCACCCACGCGGTCGATGATGGGATTGATTTCGTAGCGCTTGCTCTGGTAGAACTCCTTGCCGTCGTAGATGAGCGCTTTCCAGCCGTTGTAGGTGGCGCTGTAGCTCTCGCGGAGCGTGGAGACAACATACTTGAAGCCAAACTCCTGCATCATCTGGCGGAAGATGCCCTCGTAGCCGCTGGCATCGGTCTGTCCGCCCTCTACGTCGGCATCGGGCTTGAAGCCAAGGCACAGCTCGGCGTCCTCTTCGTTGCCGATGCACACATCGACATATTTCATCAGCGGGCGCATGATGCTGATGGCTTTCTGGCTTGTCCACAGCTTCTTGCGGAAGTTCAGGTCGACGCTCACAGTGACGCCGTGGCGCTTGGCGGCCTCGCAGGCCAGGCGTGTCAGCTCGGCGGCCTTGTCGCTGATGGCGGGGGTGATGCCGCTCCAGTGGAACCACTGGGCGCCCTCCATGATGGCGTCGAAATCAAAGTCGCTGGGGTCGGCTTCGGCGATGCTGCTGTGGGCACGGTCGTAGATCACCTTCGAGGGGCGCATCGAAGCTCCCGTCTCGGCGTAATAGAGGCCGATACGGTCGCCGCCGCGCACGATGTACTCGGTGTTCACGCCGTAGCGGCGCAGGGCGTTCACGGCAATCTGGCCAATCTCGTGCTTGGGCAGCTTACTTACGAAGTAGGCCTCGTGGCCGTAGTTGGCCACGCTGATGGCCACGTTGGCCTCGCCGCCACCCGGGATGATGCGGAAGCTTTCGCTCTGGATGAAACGGTCGTTGCCCTGGGGCGACAGGCGGAGCATGATCTCGCCAAGTGTTACAATCTTTGCCATTTGTTTCTTGTTTTTATAGATTAATAATGTATAGTCAAACTTAGTCGATGATGCGGATTCCTCCCTTGTCGGCCGAGCTGACGCTCTGGGCGTATGCGCGGAGGGCTTTGCTCACGGTGCGCTGGCGGCGCAGGGGTTGCTGCGGGCGGGCAGCCAGCTCTTCGTCGGTGAGCTTCACGCTGATGCTGCGCGAGGGGATGTCGATGACGATTATGTCGCCATCCTTCAGCTTGCCAATGTTGCCACCGTTGGCAGCCTCGGGCGAGATGTGGCCGATGCTGAGGCCGCTGGTGCCTCCGCTGAAGCGTCCGTCGGTGATGAGGGCGCACTCGCGTCCCAGATGCATCGACTTGATGTAGCTGGTGGGATATAGCATCTCCTGCATACCGGGGCCTCCTTTGGGGCCTTCGTGGGTGATGACGACACAATCGTCGCTCTTCACCCGTCCGCCGAGGATGCCCTCGCAGGCTTCCTCCTGCGAATCGAAGCAGACGGCGGGGCCCTCGAAGTGCCACAGGCTCGCGTCGACGCCGGCGGTCTTCACCACGCAGCCGTCCTGAGCGATGTTGCCAAAGAGGACAGCCAGACCACCGTCCTTCGTATAGGCATGTTCCAGGTCGCGGATGCAGCCGTTGGCGCGGTCGAGGTCGATGGTGGGGTAGAGTTCGTTCTGGCTGCCCATCTCGATGGAGAAGCGTCCGGCAGGGGCGCTAAAGTAGATGTGGGCGGGATGGGGCGTCTGGGGCGAATCGACGATGGGGGTTGGGTCGTAGGTGTCGAGAGCGTCGGCGAGGGTATAGCCGTCGACGCGGATGGCGCTGCCGTCGATGAGTCCGCCCTTATAAAGCTCACGGAGTATGCCGAGGATGCCTCCAGCGCGGTTGCACTCCTGCACGGAGAACTTTTGCGTGTTGGGGGCGAGCTTGCAGAGGCAGGGGGTGCGGCGCGAGAGGGCGTCGATGTCGCTCATGGTGAAGTCGACTCCTGCCTCCTGTGCCACAGCCAGCAGGTGGAGCACGGTGTTAGTGCTGCCGCCCATGGCAATGTCGAGCGCCATGGCATTGAGAAAGGCCTGGCGCGTGGCGATGCTACGAGGCAGCACGCTCTCGTCGCCATCCTCGTAGTAGGCGAGTGCATTCTTGACGATGAGCTTGGCTGCGTCCTTGAAGAGCTTTATGCGGTTGGCGTGCGTGGCAAGGATGGTGCCGTTGCCGGGCAGCGAGAGTCCGATGGCCTCGGTGAGCGAGTTCATGGAGTTGGCGGTGAACATGCCGCTGCATGAGCCGCAGCCTGGGCAGGCGCATTGCTCAATCTCCTGCAGCTCTTGGTCGCTGACGGTGGGGTCGGCGCCTTTCACCATGGCGGTGATGAGGTCGGCATTCTCGCCGCGCCAGCGTCCTGCCTCCATGGGGCCGCCGCTAACGAAGACCGTGGGGATGTTGAGACGCATGGCAGCCATGAGCATGCCGGGTGTAACCTTGTCGCAGTTGGAGATGCACACTAAGGCGTCGGCCTTGTGAGCGTTGACCATATACTCCACCGAGTCGGCGATGATGTCGCGGCTGGGCAGGGAGTAGAGCATGCCGTCGTGTCCCATGGCGATGCCGTCGTCGATGGCGATGGTGTTGAACTCGGCGGCATAGCAGCCCATGGCCTCTATCTCTTGGCGCACAATCTGACCAATCTCATGCAGATGGGTGTGCCCAGGAACGAACTGTGTGAATGAGTTGGCAATGGCGATGATGGGCTTGCCAAACTGCTTGTGCTTCATGCCTGTGGCTACCCACAAGGCCCGGGCACCGGCCATGCGCCGGCCTTCGGTGCAGACGCTGCTGCGTAATGGATGCTCCATGTTTTTGGCGAATATTTTTATCGTTATTACGTTATTGCTTTAAGCGAGCGGCTGTTCAGAAGAACAACTCGTTCACGATGGTCTCGAATGGGTCTTCACCTTCGTCTTCGTCTTCATAGTCTTCGTCTTCATCTTGTTCGAAGAACATATCGTCTTCGCCCTTGCAGGGGTCGAAGCCTGGGGTGAGGCTGAACTCGTCGCTCTGGCTGATGCCGAGGGCCTTGTCGGCATAGACCTTCTTCATGTAGAGGCCGAAGACGGGCAGTGCGGCGGCGGCACCTTGGGCGTAGGCCATGCTCTCGAAGTGGATGTCGCGGTCATCGCCTCCCACCCAGCAGCCTGAGACGAGCTTGGGCGTGATGCCCATGAACCAACCGTCGCTGTTGCTGTTGGTGGTTCCGGTTTTGCCGCCCATGTCGGCAGTGAAGTTATAAGGTGCGCGGCGCAGACGAGCACCTGTACCGCCGTCGACGACGCCACGCAGCAGATAGATCATGCGCTCGGCCGTCTCGGCGTCGATGACCTCGTTGCCGGGGCGAGCCAGCACGTCGGCACCATATTCCTTACCCTCGCTATCAACAATCTTCGTCACATAGATTGGTGCTGAGCGGTAGCCGTGGTTGACGAAGGTGGTATAGGCCGAAACCATCTCGGCGACGGTGTTCTCGCAGGGACCGAGGCAGAGTGCCGGTCCGGGGAAGATGTCGGGGTTGTTGAAGCCGTAGTCGCGCAGCAGGCGCAGGAAGTTCTTCGGGCGCAGCACGTCGATGAGATAGGCCGACACCCAGTTGTTGGAGGTCTGGAGACCCCATTTCAGTGTCACCATCTCGCCTTCGCGTGCACGGCTGCCGTTGCGGGGTGTCCAAGCCTGTCCGCTCTCGGTGTAGTAGGTCTTCTGGATGCAGGGCACCTCGGTGCAGGGCGTCATGTTGCCACCCGATGGCATCATGGCCAGGGAGTAGAGGAAGGGCTTGATGGTTGAACCCACCTGACGGCGGCCTTCGGTGGCCATGTCGTAGGCAAAGTGCTGGAAGTCGAGTCCGCCCACGTAGGCTTTCACATGACCGTTGCGGGGATCCATGCTGAAGAAGCCGGTGCGCAGGAACGACTTATAATATAATATGGAGTCAAGCGGAGTCATGATGGTGTCGCGGTCGCCATTGTAGGTGAACACCGTCATCTTCGTGGGGGTGTTAAAGGCGTGGTCGATTTCGTCCTGTGTGGCTCCGTATTCCTTCATCACACGGTAGCGCTCGCACTGGCGGATGTTGCGCTTCAGGATGCGCTTCACCTCGGTTGCAGAGAGCGTGTTGCTATAGGGCGCGTTGCGGCGGTTCTTGTTGCCTTTGTTGAAGACGGGTTGCAGATAGCCCACCACATGCTCGTAGCACGCCTCTTCGGCATACTTCTGCATGCGGGTGTCGATGGTGGTGTAGATTTTCAGTCCGTCGGTGTAGACATTATAAGGCGTACCGTCGCTCTTCTTGTTTTTGTTGCACCAGCCATAGAGGGGGTCTTCGTCCCAAGCTATCTTGTCGTAGGTATATTTGTTTTGGTTCCATTCAGGATAGTCGCTCCTCGAGGGTTCCTTGGCCATCATATAGCGGCGCAGGAAATCGCGGAAGTAGGTGGCCTGTCCGTCGTTGTGGTCGGCCACGTGGAATTTCAGGTCGCTTTTCAGTGGCACCTGCATGCAGCTGTCCATTTCTGCTTCCGTGAGATAGCCCTCCTTGCACATTTGGCGGAGCACGATGTTGCGGCGTTGTTCGCTGCGCTCGGTGTAGCGTCGTGGGTTGAAGTAGGAGGGGTTTTTGCACATGCCCACCAGCGTGGCTGCCTCGGTGATGGAGAGTTCCGACGGCTCTTTCGAGAAATAGGTGTTCGAAGCCGTCTTGATGCCCACGGCATTGTTGAGGAAATCGAAGTAGTTGAGGTACATGGCGATGATTTCCTCTTTGGTGTAGTGGCGTTCCAGCTTCACGGCGATCACCCACTCGATGGGTTTCTGCAGCAAGCGCTCGGCGGTGCTGTGGGCCACGTCGCTGAAGAGCTGCTTGGCCAACTGCTGGGTGATGGTACTGCCGCCACCAGCACTCTTCTGCCGTAGGATGCCTCGCTTGATGATGGCACGCCCCAAGGCCCAAAAGTCGATGCCGGCGTGGTCGAAATAGCGGGCGTCCTCGGTGGCCACCAGTGCTTCAACCAGATGACGTGGCAGCTGGTCGTAGTTCACCATCACGCGATTCTCACGGCTCAGACTATAGGTGCCCAACATCTTGCCATCGGCAGAATACACCTGCGAGGCAAAACGGTTGATGGGGTTCTGCAGTTCCTCGATGGGGGGCATGTAGCCAATGCGGCCGTCGGCTATGGCCCAGAAGACAATGCCCGTGGCGATGACGCCAAGCAAGAGCAGTGTCCACAATATTCTGATAAACCATTTTCTCATATCGACCGCAAAGGTACGAATAAGCGAGCGAAAAACAAAGGAATTCTTCCATTTTTTTACCTTTGGCTGTCGCCGGAGGTACTTTCGCTCGGAAATGAAAAGAAAAATCTGTTTTTCTTTTGCTTTTTGCTCGCTTATTCGTACCTTTGCCGTGCAAACCCAAAAACGAAGCATGAAAATGAAACTGAAGAGCGTGTTAATTCTGCTGGTGCTCATGGTCAGTACATCAGTATGTGGAAAGAAGAAAACAGTACAGCCCCAGCTGTGGCCCAACGGCGAGGTGATGGACGCCTGGTTTACCGATACGGCAAAGGTGGACGTGGCCAGCCTGGGACGGCAATATGTGCTGACGAGTTACGGCGTGCGACAAGGCACCACCGACATTCAAACCCGCGAGATTCAAGCGGTCATCGACCGAGCAGCCAACGAGGGTGGGGGAGTCATCGTAGTGCCGAAGGGCACGTTTTATACCGGTAGCCTCTTCTTCAAACCCGGCACTCACCTGTGTGTAGAAGAGGGCGGCGTGCTGAAAGGCAGTGAGCGCATTCACGATTTCGAGATTCGTGAGACGCGCATCGAAGGCCAGACCTGCAAATACTTTGTGGCGCTGATCAACGCCGATGGCGTCGATGGGTTCACCATTTGCGGAAAGGGCACCATCGACGGCAACGGCCAGCACTACTGGGAGGAGTTTTGGATTCGCCGACAGTGGAACCCCCAGTGCACCAACAAGGATGCCCAGCGCCCCAGGCTGACGTATATCTCGAATTCGAAGAACGTCACCATACAGGATGTGCGGCTCATCAACTCGCCCTTCTGGACCAACCATATCTATCGCTGCGACCATGTGCGCTATCTCGACCTTTACATCTACTCCTCTACGCAGGGCATCAAGGGCCCGTCGACCGATGCCATCGACATCGACGCTTGCCACGACGTGGTGGTGCGTCGCTGCTACATGAACGTGAACGACGACGCCGTGGTGCTAAAGGGCGGCAAGGGCACCTTCGCCGACAAGGCGCCCGAGAACGGCCCCTGCTACAACATCCTGGTGGAGGATTGCCACTATGGCACCGTGCATGGCTGCATGACGCTCGGCTCGGAGAGTCTGCACGACTGGAACGTCATCATGCGCCGCTGCCATGCCGACGACACACACAACGTGCTGTGGCTGAAGATGCGCCCCGACACCCCGCAGCACTACGAATACGTCAGCGTGGAGGATTTTACAGGCAATTGCCGCTCGTTCCTGCTCATCAGGCCGTGGACGCAGTTCTACCAGATGGAAGACCGCCCCGACATGCCGCTCAGCGAGTGTAACAACGTTTCGTTCAAGAACATACGGATGGAGTGCGGCACCTTCTTCGATGTCCGTGGCAGCGACAAGTATCGTCTGCACGACTTCGCCTACGACAATGTGGATGTGAAGGACAACGCAAAGGTGAAAGCTTTCACCAACAATCCTATCGAGCAGCTGCAGCTCAACCGGGTGCTCGTGAACGGCGAGACGATGAGCCTTAATCAATGAGCATTCTAAAAACGGAGCGACTTTAGTTCAAAGAACAAAATTTTAAAGTATCAAGGATATGAAGCTATTGAGAATTTCTATCATTCGCGCCATCGCAGCCGTGGTGGGCGGCGTGTTGTTGCTGAAGTACGATGCCGACGTGCTCAAGGTGCTCACCATTGTGCTGGGCGTAGTGTTCCTGCTGGCAGGTGTTGTGTCGCTGGTGGGATGGGTGAACAATAGGCGCAAGAAGGCCGACTTCCGTGCCTACGACAACCCCAAGGCACAGGCCGACGAAGCCGACCCGCAGGTCTTCCCTATTGCCGGACTGGGCAGCTTGCTCCTCGGACTCATCCTCGCCCTCACCCGCAGCGACGATTATCTGGAATGGGCCATGTATCTGGTGGCCGGATTGCTCGTGCTGGGTGCGGTCAACATGTTTATGAACCTCTTCTCGGCCCGAAAGATGGAGCCGGTGTCCGCTTGGGCGTGGCTCTTCCCCGTTGGCGTGGCTGTGGCCGCCATTGTTGCCATGTTCAAGGGACTAGTGCCCGCCAACGTGTGCACCACCATCCTCGGCGTGGCTGCCCTGGTGTATGCTGTCGGCGAGGTGGTGCTCTCCTTCCTGTTCACTGGCATACGTCGGCGCTATGAGAAAACGCAGACGCAGGTTCGCCGAGCTGAACAGGTGAGGGCTGAGGCCGAGGATGCCCAAATGGTGCCCGTCGACCAATGATGTCGGTAAAATATAAGTTGAATCTACGCGATTTGGGTGGCATTCCCACCTCCAATGGAAAGGAGGTGGTGTCACGCGGTCTGTATCTGCGTAGTGGAAAACTCAGCGTGCTTGGCAAGGAGAAGTGTGCCAAGCTGTGCAAGAAGTATAACATTGCGTGTGTGATTGATTTGCGCACTCCCACGGAGTCTGCCGAGTTCCCTGACCCCATTATGGAGCAGGTGGAATTCGTGCAGATTCCTTTGCTGAAGGACGCTGCCGTTGGCATTACCCATGAGACGGGTTCAGATGCGATGACCATCGTCCGCAACCTGCGCAAGCAGCCTGAGAAATTGAAGGAGATGGTGCCCGACTTCAAAAGCCTGTACACCGACATCGTGACCGATGAATACTGTCGTGCCCAGTTGGACAAGGCGGTGGCGATGCTCAGGGCGAATGCCGAGAAAGGCCGATGCACCCTCTTCCATTGCACCGAGGGCAAGGACCGTTCAGGATTGGTGAGCATGGCCTTGCTCAAGTCGTACGGCGTGAGCGACAAGGAGATTGTGCGCGACTACATGCTTACCAATCGAAATGCTTTCTTGCCAACCATCAAGAAATGTTTGGGCGTGGCGCTGTTGACAAGGAACTGGGATTTGGTGAAGACGGCCTATCATTCTTTTTTGGCCGACCGCAGACTGATTGAATTGGCCATCAAACTGTATGGAGAGGCCAAGTAACTACAGCTTCAGTCTTCTCCACACCACTTTGGGGATTCTTCGCCATACAGCCGTCAGCAGTCGGTAGCGCCAGTCGATGATGCGCACATGTTTCTCCCGCTTGATGGCAGCGACGATATCCTTCGCCACCTTTTCGGGCTTCATCATCATGGGATAACGGAAACTGCCGCTCAGCAAGGCGGTATCCACGAAGCCTGGTCGAATATCCGTGAACTTGATGGCCAGCCCTCGTTGGTAGGCTTGCTGTTCCAGCGCTTGCAGATAGGTGCTCTGCATGACCTTCGTGGCCGAATAGCTGGGGGCAGGGCCAAGTCCCTTTGTCCCGGCAATCGAAGTGATGGCAGCGATATGACCTTTCTTTTCGGCTGCTCCCTCTTGCGCCTTTTGGGCAAAATAGCGGTAGGCTTCGCCAATCATTCGAGTGAAGCCCACGCCGTTGGTCTGCACGGTGGCCAGCTCAATGTCTTCGGTCAGCTCCCTGTTTTGTTTACCTATCCCCGAGGCATGGAAGTACAAGTCCATGCCTCCTATCTGGTCAATGAGTGCCCTCAACTGCTGCGGCGCCTCCTCGCTGGTCACGTCAATACGCTCGCAGGCTGCAGCTCCAAGGTCGTGCAACAGCTCCACACGCCGTGCGGCCACACCCACCGTCCATCCGTCGGCTATCAACAGCCTTGCCACTTCGTGGCCGATGCCCGACGATGCCCCAACGACAATCGCCCTCTTCGTCTCTTTCTTTTGCATGGCACAAAGTTACGAACAAAAAATGAGAAGCCCTCCCCTTCGCCCTTTCTTTTCACTTTTATTAAATCATTGGTGTCCGGGTAAAATGAGCTGAGTCAATTGTACCATCTATAAACATGGACATTCTTATGTAAGGACGGACCATGTAGAAAGCGGCTTTCTACAAACATCAGTCAGCCTTTCATTTGTTTAAACCGCGACGCGGTCTATATAAACCGTGACGCAGTTTTTATAGACTACGACGTAGTTTATAAAAACCACGACGTAGTCTAAAGAATGTCTGCGTGTCCGAAGCAGAAGTAAATCATGGCGTTTTGATAAAAGTACTGTTGATATTTGGCGTTTGAAGATTATTTGCTTACCTTTGCAGACACTAAGAGCCAACAGCTATGACTGTACAAGAGGTGTTCGATTTGCGCAAGCAGGGAAAGGTTGAAGAGGCCTACGAGGCAGCAAGGGCGGTCTATGCCGTTGACAGGGGGCCTCATGCTTCTTCCGCAATGTTCTGGACAGCTGTTGACGTGCTGAAGATGCGGGTGACTGAGAATCGAATGGAGGAGGCCAGGAAGATATACATGGCATTGGAACGGCTGTTGCCCAATGTGAAAGACGAGAAGGGATGGATGCATGGTGCCATGGAAAAATGTAAGGAATGGTTAGAAAGGGGAGAGAAGCGAGAGATATTATTGGAGAACAAACCAGAACACTTGCAAACTGGTGTTTGGGGTGAAGAGTTGGCAACCGCCTATCTGCGTGAAAAAGGCTACGTCATCCTGGAGCGCAACTGGCACTCTAAGCACCGCGACATCGACATCGTCGCTCAACAGGGTGAATGCATCGTGTTTGTGGAAGTGAAGACTCGCCGCAATAGCGAGTTTGCCGACCCGCTGACGGCCCTCAACTATCAGAAGCAGAGGAACATGCTTCTTGCCATCAACCATTATACCCACTGTTGCAAGCTTGATAATCCTTGGCGATTTGATGTCATCACAATTGTGGGCACGATGGGTGCTACTACGCCCAAGATAGACCACATCGAGGACTTCGCGCTGATGTAGACTATAGCCAATGGTTGGGTGAGCCGCATATTTGCGGCTACTGTCTTCAGCCGTCCCTCGCCCAATATTCATGTGGAAACGCAGGAAACGCAACCGTTTTAGGAATATTTTGCAATCTCTGCTTTGCAATTCGGGATTTTCTTTGTACCTTTGCAACCGTTTTAAAACAAATCACTATTTTTAGGTATTATTCTCGCATAATATGATTCAACTGATTGTAGGCCATAGATAGTCGAGAGACATGTAATAGTCAAAAATGCGTGGATATATTATTCCAATTCGTTTCCAAAAAAAAAGCAATTCATTATTAATACATTTATTCTAAACAAATGGCAAAAGAAAAGAAATTTATCACCTGTGATGGTAACGAGGCTGCGGCTCATGTGAGTTACATGTT
This sequence comes from Prevotella sp., assembly GCA_017619275.1. Classification (GTDB taxonomy): domain Bacteria; phylum Bacteroidota; class Bacteroidia; order Bacteroidales; family Bacteroidaceae; genus Prevotella. The sequence goes on from JAFZSR010000098.1 coordinate 54,852, forward strand.
CTCGGAGGTAGCTGCTATCTACCCCATCACCCCGTCTTCGCCTATGGCGGAGCATGTTGACGAGTGGGCTGCCCGTGGTCGCAAGAACCTGTGGGGCCAGACCGTCATGGTTCAGGAAATGCAGTCGGAGGCTGGTGCTGCCGGTGCCGTTCATGGTTCGCTGCAGGCTGGTGCCCTCACCACTACATTCACCGCTTCTCAGGGTCTGCTCCTGATGATTCCCAACATGTATAAGATTGCCGGTGAGCTGATTCCCTGCGTGTTTGACGTTTCTGCCCGTACGCTGGCCAGCCACTCACTTTGTATCTTCGGCGACCACCAGGATGTGATGGCTTGCCGCCAGACCGGTTTTGCCATGCTTTGCGAGGGTTCTGTACAGGAGGTGATGGATATGACTGCCGCCGCTCACTTGGCTTCGCTCGAGACCTGCGTGCCCTTCGTGAACTTCTTCGACGGCTTCCGCACCTCTCACGAGTATCATAAGATTGAGCTGCTCGACCAGGAGGATGTTCGTCCGCTGGTGAAGGAAGAGTTCATCAAGCGTTTCCGCGACCGTGCTATGAGCCCAGAGCGTCCTATCACCCGTGGTACCGCTGAGAACCCCGAGACCTTCTTCACACACCGTGAGGCTTGCAACCCCTACTACGATGCAGTGCCCGAAGTGGTTGAGAAGTATTTGGGCGAGCTCTCCAAGATTACTGGCCGCGAGTATCACCTGTTCTCATACTACGGCGCCGAGGATGCCGACCGCATGATTATCCTGATGGGTTCTGCTACCGATGCAGCCCGCGAGGCCATCGACTACCTGAACGCTCAGGGTCAGAAGGTGGGTATGATCTCTGTTCACCTCTATC
>JAFZSR010000014.1 GCA_017619275.1 Prevotella sp.
AGCTGCTCTACGCCTACGGCGAGGCCACAGTGCCTAAGATCACCGTCACGCTGCGTAAGAGCTATGGTGGTAGCCACATCGTGATGGGTGCCAAGCAGCTGCATACCGACCTGAACTACGCATGGCCCTCGGCCGAAATCGCCGTGATGGGTGCCGCTGGTGCCGCCGCCGTGCTCTATGCCAAGGAGGCCAAGGCCAAGAAGGAAGCCGGCGAGGACGTGAAAGCCTTCATCGCCGAGAAGGAGGACGAGTACAACGAGCTCTTCGCCAATCCTTATCAGGCTGCCAAGTATGGCTACATCGACGATGTCATCGAGCCGCGCAACACGCGCTTCCGCATCTGCCGTGGTCTGGCCCAGCTGGCCACCAAGCGCGATGCCCTGCCTGCCAAGAAGCATGGTAACATTCCAATGTAACAGACTATGAAAACAAACGAAGTTTATGCTGCCATTGCTCTTGCACTGCACGAGCACCTGGGCAACAACGTCCACGACGTGGAGACTGGCATTATCACCATTGCCGAGCATCCCACGCAGTGGAATGGCTACGCCCTCACCATGACAGCTCATCCTTAAATCAAGTGTGAAATGAAAGAATACAAGTATACCATTAATGGCAAGGTGTTCGAGGTTTGCATTGGCGACATCGACGACTGCCAGGTAAACGTCACCGTGAATGGTGAAGAATACAAGGTAGAGATGGAGCGTCCTGCCGAGCCTGAGAAGAAGAAACCCGTGCTGGGCAAGCCTGCCGCCGCCGCTGCTCCAGAGGCTGGTGAGCCTGCTGCCGACAAGGCTTCTGTTGACAAGAACAATGCCATCAAGGCTCCGCTGCCTGGCGTTATCACCGACATCAAGGTTGCCGTGGGCGACGAGGTGCAGGTTGGCGACACCGTCATCGTGCTTGAAGCTATGAAGATGGCCAACGCCCTCGAGGCAGAGAAGGCCGGCAAGGTCACCGCCATCTGCGTGAAGGTGGGCGAGACCGTCATGGAAGACGATCCACTGGTGGTTATCGAATAAGCCGAGCAACTTCTCTTTCTACGCATTCCGGCTCTGCCAACATGGAGGCAGAGCCGGAATTGTTTTATCCACAAATGGTTGTTAAGACCGAATAGTTCTTTGCAAAAGCAAGGCGCAGCCACTCCCCTCCTGAACCCTGCCCTTACGGGGAGGGGCAGGGGTGGGGTCTGTATATTCTTTATTCACAGGAATTTAGAGACCCCACCCCTAACCCCTCCCCTTGAAGGGAGGGGAGTGGCTGCGCGTCGTTTATCTCAAATTGGTCTTAAAAAATCCCCCGCAATCCGATGTGGAGTGCGGGGGATGAGTTAATGAATCGCTGTGCCTTATGCCAGGAGTTTCTTCACCTGCTCGTAGACGTTCTGGCCGGTGTAGCCCAGCTTCTCGTCGAGCACCTTGTAGGGAGCGCTGAAGCCGAAGCTCTCAAGACCCCAAACGCAGCCGTCGGCACCTACCAGCCCCTCGAGGGTAACAGGCAGACCAGCGGTCATGCCGAACTTCTTCTTGCCAGCGGGCAGCACGCTCTGCTGGTACTCCTTAGGCTGACTGCGGAACAGTCCCTCGCTGGGAACGCTGACGATGCGCACCTTCACGCCGTCCTCGCGCAGAAGCTTTGCTCCAGCCTCAAGAGTGGAAACCTCTGAGCCAGAGGCAAGAAGGATGACATCGTAGTCCTCGTCGCTACCAGCCACCACGTAGGCACCCTTCGTGGCTTGGCTGTAGTCGTTGCCTTCGGGCAGGTTCTCAATGTTCTGGCGGCTGAAGATGAGAGCGGTGGGCGTCGTGGTGTTCTCCATGGCCATGCGCCAGCACACGGTGGTCTCCTCGGCATCGGCGGGGCGCACCACCAGCATCGAGTTCTTGCCGTGGTGGTTCTTCAGCTTCTCCATCAGGCGAATCTGTGCCTCTTGCTCCACGGGCTCATGCGTAGGACCGTCCTCGCCCACGCGGAAGGCATCGTGCGTCCAGATGAACTTCACGGGCAGCTCCATCAGAGCGGCCATGCGCACGGCGGGCTTCATGTAGTCGCTGAACACGAAGAACGTGCCGCATGCGGGGATGACGCCGCCATGCAGAGCCATACCGATGCAGCAGCAAGCCATGGTGAGCTCGGCCACGCCAGCCTGGAAGAAAGCACCTGTGAAGTCGCCCTTCACCAGGTCGTGGGTCTTCTTCAGGAAGCCGTCGGTCTTGTCGCTGTTCGACAGGTCGGCCGAAGCGCAAATCATGTTGGGCACCTGCTCGGCCAGTGCGGTGAGCACGGTGGCGCTGGCACCACGTGTGGCGGCGCCGGCCTTCTGCTGCACCTTTGTCCAGTCGATGACGGGAGCCTTGCCGCTGAACCAGTCTTCCAGCTGCTGAGCCTGCACGGGATGTCCCTTGGCCCACTCGGCCTTCTCGGCGTAGCGCTCGGCCACAATCTTCTTCAGCTCCTCGCGGCGCTTGGCATAGAGTTCCTCCACTTCGGGGAAGATCTGGAACGGATTCTCTGGGTCGGCACCCAGGTTCTTCATGGTCTGCACAAAGTTGTCGCCTCCGAGGGGAGCGCCGTGCGTAGCGCAGTTGCTCTCGTAGCTGCTGCCGTCGGCCTTGCGGGCACCCTTGCCCATCACGCAATGTCCGATGATGAGGCTGGGACGCTCCTTCTCGGCCTGTGCCTTCTTGATGGCTTCGCGAATCTGGTCCACGTCATTACCGTCAATCTTCTGCACATACCATCCCCAAGCCTCGTACTTCTTGGCGGTGTCCTCGCTGGTCACCACCTCGGTGCGGGTGCTGAGCTGGATGTCGTTGGCGTCGTAGAACATGATGAGGTTGTCGAGTCCCAGGTTGCCGGCGATACGTCCGCTACCCTGCGAGATTTCCTCCTGCACACCACCGTCGCTGATGTAGGCGTAGATGGTCTGGTTCATCACGTTGCCCAGGCGGGCCTTCAGGAACTTGGCGGCGATGGCAGCACCCACGGCGAAGGTATGTCCCTGTCCGAGTGGGCCCGATGTGTTCTCAATGCCACGCTCCAGTTCGCGCTCGGGGTGTCCGGGTGTGACGCTTCCCCACTGGCGCAGGTTCTTCAGGTCTTCCAGTCCATACTTGCCGATGAGGCAGAGCTGGCTGTAGAGCATGGGAGCCATGTGACCAGGGTCGAGGAAGAAGCGGTCGCGGCCTTCCCAGCTGGGATTCTCGGGGTCGTAGACCAGGAACTCGCTATAGAGCGTGTTAATGAAGTCGGCACCGCCCATGGCTCCGCCGGGGTGTCCGCTTTTTGCCTTTTCCACCATTGCAGCAGCCAGTATTCTGATATTATCGGCTGCGCGATTCATCACTTTGTTGTCGTTTGTCATAATAGGTTAATTATAAAAAATGTAATTTGGGTGCAAAGATAGGAAAAATTTTTAAAAAAGTGAAAAGATATATTAGAAAAAAACAAAAAACTTATTTCTCCAAACTCTCAACTTTCAGCTCCACGGGCTTCAGCCCCTCGGCAGTGGCCTTGAGCGTGACGATGCCAGCCTGCCGGGTGGAGCGCAGGATGACGGTGCAGGTGCCGTTGTAGAGGCTGCGCGAACAGCCCGTGGTCATCTCGTTGCTGTTGATGTCGCCGTTGATGACGCCCACGATGGTGGCGGGTCCGTCGACGCTGAAGTTCACTTGGCGGTTGTCGGTCTGCACCAGGCGTCCCTTCTTGTCGAGTGCGCTGATGCGCACGTGCTGCAAGTCGATGCCATCGGCGTGCCAGTAGTCGGCTCCGGCGGGCGATTTCTTGGTGAGTGGTGGCAGGTCGGCTTCGGCCTTCAGCTTCACCGCCTCGCCAGTGGTTTCTATGCGATGGCGGGCCACCACCTTGCCACCAGTGCGAGCCACGGCCTCTAGATAGCCCGGCACGTAGTCAACGTCGTTCCAGCGTATCTGGTTGCGCATCTTGGCGTTGTTGAGGTCGTTGCTTTTCTTGCCCAGGCTCTTGCCGTTCAGCACCAGCTCCACCTCGTCGGCGTTGGTGTAGACGATGAGCTGCAGCTTCGCTCCCTCGGCGCGCCGGTAGTGGTCGCTCATGCCGTCGTTGCCCGTCTGAATGCCGTTCCACATGATGTCGCCCTTCTTGTCGACGATGCCGGTGTGCACGGTCGGTTCGTCGGGGCTGAAGAAGCTCTTCATGTACCAGGCCTTAGGCTTCGGCTCCAAGGCGATGTCGAAGACGCCCTGCGCCCATCCCTTGGCGGGCCATCCCTGGCTCTCGCCCAGATAGTCGATGGCTCCCCAGTAGGCCAGACCCATGGCGCGGTCGCGGTTCATCTCGAAGAAGTTCTGTCCCATGGCGGCCACCGACGCCTCGCTCTGGTAGAACGTCATCCAGGGGAAGCGACGCCCGTCGCCGGGGAAGTACATGTAGCGGTAGTTGTACGACTGGAAGTCGGTGACAAGTGCCAGGTCGCAGGGCAGCGAGTCGGTCTGCCAGTTGCGGTATCGGGGGTGCATGGCCACGGTCACCAGTCGGGTGCTGTCGTAGCGGTTCACCAGTGGGCGCATCAGACGGTACATCGTCACGCCGAAGTCGTTGTAGGGCATGTTCGGGTCTTGCTGCAACTCATTGCCCAGGCTCCAGGCAATCACCGAGGGCGAGTTGCGGTCGCGCTTCACCCATTCGGGCACGTCTTTCTGCCACAGGGCCTCGAAGGGCACGCGGCCGCCGGTGTGCTGCTGTGTCCACTTGTCGTAGAGCTCGTCCACCACGAGTATGCCGTATTGGTCGCACAGCTCGATGAACTCGCGGCTGTAGGGGTTGTGGCTGGTGCGGATGTGATTGATGCCCCACTGCTTCATCAGCTTGATGCGCTTCTCGATGGCGCGCGGATAGGCGGCAGCGCCCAGTGCGCCCAGCGAGTGGTGGTTGGCATAGCCCTGCAGCAGCACCTTGCGGCCGTTCAGCTTCAGGCCATAGTCGGGGCCAATCTCCACGGTGCGCAGTCCGAAGTGTGCCTCGGCCACCTCGATGGCCTCGCCGCGCTCGTTCATCAGCACCACCTGGGCACGGTAGAGGTTGGGGTGCTCGGTGTCCCATGTCAGCGCGTTGTCGATGTGCTGCTCCTTCATCCGCATCTCCTGGGTGCGGGTGGGGGTGATGCGGGTGTGCGTCTCGGTGGTCTGCAGCACCTGCGAGCCGTCGGGGGCGTAGATGGTCAGTTGAAGCTTCACTGCCTTGTCGCGCCCACGGTTGGTGTAGGTCACACCCACGGTCACGTATTCGTTCTGCCGGGTGGTGATGTAGAGCGGATAGCGCTCGAAGTAGAGCTCCTTCGAGGTGTCCACCAGCCGCACGTTGCGGAAGAGTCCGCCGCCGGTGTACCAGCGCGAATTGCCGGGCTGGCGGGTGTCGGCCATGACGGCGATGACATTGTCCTGCCCGAAGCGCAGACGGTCGGTGACGTCGATCTCGAATCCCACGTAGCCGTAGTCCGTCCCGCCAATGTGTTCGCCGTTCAGATAGACGTCGGCGGTGTACATGATGCCGTCGAACTGCAGCAGCAGTCGGCGGCCTCGCAGCGAGTCGGCGGGCGTGAGGTGCAGCCTGTACCAGCCTTTCCCCATCTCCTTGAATCCTCTGCTCGAGAGACGGCTCTTAATGTTGGCGGCGGGGTCGTTATTGTCGGCTTTCTCGCCCGCATCCGGAGCCACCCAGGGCTGTTCAATCTGGAAGTCGTGGGGCACGTCGATGGTGCGCCATTGGCTGTCGTCGAGCTGTGGCGAGGCACCATTGGCCACGTCGCCCAGATGGAATTTCCACCCGAAGTTCAGGTTTTGTGCAGCCCCGAAGGCAACCGACAGGAGCAGTAGCAGGGTAGTGAGAATCTTTTTCATATCACGGTTATTTTATATTTTCAGGGTTCAAAGTTACGAAAAAAAAATGAAATCGCAAAATATAATCTCCAATATCTTTTTTCTAAAACAGTCGTTAAGACCAATTAGGGATAAACTACGCGCAGCCACTCCCCTCCCTTTCAACTACTCTTTATACACATCTCTGATGGGTAACCCCGAAGGGGTTTTAAGACCACAGGCAGGGGTGAAACCCCTGTAAACAGGTGGGATGTAGCCAAACCCCGAAGGGGTGGCAGAACATTCTGTCGCCCCGTCGGGG
>JAFZSR010000099.1 GCA_017619275.1 Prevotella sp.
GGTGTCCGGCGGTGAGCTCGCTCTCGGCTTCTGCCATGTCGAAGGGGCCACGGTTGGCCTCGGCGTTACCGGCGATGAGGAAGGTGACGAAAGCGATGATGGCGGGAATGTGGCCTTTGATGATGAGCCAGTTCCAAGGACCAGTCTGATACTCCACGATGCCACTCACCTGCATTGTTCCCGTCAGGATGACGGCGGTGATGAGGCAGAGGCAGAGCGACATCTCGTAAGAAATCATCTGCACGGCGCCACGCATGGCCGAGACCACCGAGTACTTGTTGTTCGAGCCCCATCCGGCGAGGAAGATACCCACCACGCCGATGCTGGAGATGGCGCTGATGAGGAACAGCCCCACGTTGAAGTCGAGGATGCCCATGCCGTTGTTCCAAGGCAGGAAGCAGAACGTGCCAACGGAAGCCACAATCACCAGCACGGGAGCGATGGCATAGAGCAGCTTGTCGGCCTTGTCGACGAAGAAGATCTCCTTGATGAGCATCTTCAGCACGTCGGCAAAGATTTGGAGCAAGCCCCAGTAGCCTACGCGCATCGGGCCGAGACGGCACTGGAAGTAGGCGCAGACCTTGCGTTCCATGAAGATCATCAAGCAGGCAATCAGCGCGTAGGCCGTCAGCACGATAATGCCGATGAGCACGCACTCAATGAATATCGACAGGAAATCTCCCAGCCCCAGTGTCTGGCGCAGGAGATTGTCGAACCATGTTGTAACTATACTAAAATCAAACATATCAACCCACCCCCATCCCCTCCTGGGTAGGAAGGGCGTTTGGTTACTTTGGGGGTCTCCTTTTATTAAGCGTTATACATTCTTATCTATCGATATCAGGTATTACGAAGTCGATGGCGGCGCCGGTGGCCACGAGGTCGGCAATCTTCTGTCCGCGCAGCATGGGGTCGAGTGCGCCTGTCAGCGAGAGGCCCATGGGGCGCATCTTCAGACGATAGGGGCTCTTGTCGCCGCGTGAGTCGAGGTAAACGCCAAACTCGCCGCTGGCTCCTTCCACGGAGAAGTACCACTGTCCCTCGGGCACCTTGATGATAGGCTTCTGCTTCACATAGAAGTCGCCTTCGGGGATGTTGTCGATGAGCTGCTCGATGATGTGCAGACTCTGGTACATCTCGTTGATGTGGATGGTGTAGCGGTCCATGGTGTCGCAGCCGTCCATCAGTACCTGCTCCCACTCCACCTTGTCGTACATGTCGTAGGGGTGGTTCTTGCGCACGTCGTTGGCCCAATTCGAGGCACGTCCGGCGGGGCCGGTGACGGCATACGAGATGCAGTCCTCGCGGTTCATGGGACCAACCTTCTCGAAGCGCTTGTGGGTGATGATGTTGTCGCCGAACACATCTACATACTCCTGGATGATGGGCTTCATGTAGGCCACCAGATCCTTCACGTTCTTCACGAAATTCGGGTCGATGTCGTCCTGCAGTCCACCGATGCGGTAGTAGTTCTGGATGAGTCGTCCGCCCGTTGTCTCCTCCATGCAGTTGAGCACATGCTCGCGGTCGCGCATGGAGTAGAGGAAAGCGGTGAGGGCACCCATGTCCTGCGCACAGCAGCCCACGTAGAGCAGGTGGCTGTCGATACGCTGCAGCTCGTCCATGATGGTGCGGATGTACTTGATGCGGTCGGTGAGTTCCACACCCATACCCTCTTCGATGACTCCGACGAGTGCATGGCGGTGCATCATGGCCGAGAGATAGTTCAGTCGGTCGGTCAGCGCCAGCGTCTGTGGATAGGTCATCGATTCGCACATCTTCTCAATGCCGCGATGGATATAGCCCAAGTGCGGATAGACGCGCTTCACCACTTCGCCCTGCAGCACTGTCTGCAGACGGAGCACACCGTGGGTGGAGGGGTGCTGCGGGCCGATGTTGATGACGTAATCGTCGCTGCTGAACAGCTTGTTCTGCTTCGACTGTAGGCAACCGTCGTTGTCGAGGTAGTACTCCAAACCGTAGTCAGGCTCCTCGTCGTCCTCCAGCGTGTAGGCGTCGTTGAATTTCCAATCCTTGCGGAAGGGATAGCCCTTGAAGTCGGAGCGCAGGAAGAGACGACGCATGTCGGGATGTCCGAGGAAGACGATGCCGTAGAAGTCGTAGACCTCGCGCTCCAAGAGATCGGCCACCTTCCAGATATTGATGACGGAAGGGATATAAGGAATGAACTGTCCGTCGGTGTCGCCGGTGCCGTTGCTCGACATGCCGTCGCCGCATACCTGCGTCTTGGCCAGCATCTTTACGCTGCAGCGCTCGTGGGTCTTGGTGTTCTCCAAGATGTAGATGCAGCCCAGTCCTTCTTCTTTTCCAAAGTCTTCGCCCACGATGGTGACCAAGTAGTCGAAGCCCTTCTTCTCTTTCAAGTTCTGCATTTCCTTAGCGAACTTGTCAAACTCGAATGATAAGAACTCTAATTTCATGCTTGTTCTGATTTAGTAGGGTTTGTAGGTGTGGTAGGTGTAGCGGCTGCTGCAGATTTCATTTCTTCAACAAACTCCTGGGGAACGCTGGTCACCACGATGGGCTCGCGGCGATGGTCGCCCAGTTTGTTGCGGAATGTGAGCTCCTCGTTGCTCACGCCCAGCTCGCGCTCTTCGGCCGTCTGCTTATGGTTGGCGCCGCCGAAGAATTTCTCGATTTTCACCTTGCGCTGCAGCTGCATCATGCCATACATGATGGCCTCTGGGCGCGGGGGACAGCCGGGGATGAACACGTCGACGGGCACAATCTCTTCGATGCCCTTCACCACATGGTAGCTCGACTTGAAGGGACCGCCGCTGATGGCGCATCCGCCCACGGCGATGACATACTTTGGTTCGGCCATCTCGTCGTAGAGGCGCTTCAAGGCGGGAGCCATCTTATGGGTGATGGTGCCGGCGCACATGATGAGGTCGGCCTGACGGGGTGAGTTGCGGGTCACCTCAAAACCGAAGCGGGCGAAGTCGTAACGGGCACAGCCGCAAGCCATGAACTCGATGCCACAGCACGACGTGGCAAACGTGAGCGACCACAACGAATTGGCGCGCCCCCAGTTGATGAGGCGGTCGAGCGAGCCGGTGATGACGTTCACACCGCCCTCGTGCAGTTCGTCGATGATCTTCTCTAACGACTCGTTGTCGTTCCATTCCTCGTATGGAATCGACTTGATGTGGGGCTTCTTTACTTCCATTCCAGTGCTCCTTTCCGCCAGGCGTAGGCCAGGCCAAATACCAATACTAACAGGAAGAATCCGATGCTGAGCAACGCTGCTGCACCGAACTGCTTCACCACTACCGCCCATGGATACAGAAACACTGTTTCCACATCGAACATGAGGAACAGGATGGCGAACAGGTAGTAGCCCACATGAATCGGTATCCAGCTGGTGCCACGAGTGGGAATACCGCACTCATACGGCTCGCCTTTCACCTTTGCATACGAGCGCGGACCAATGAGCTTAGCAATAATGTAAGCCGCCGCCACCAGTGTAATTCCCGTCAGAATGACGGTAACTAACAAAGTGAAATTCATAAAAAATATAAATGTTATAACAATATTGTTCTCAATTTCGACTGCAAAGGTAGCTAAAATATTTCATTAATCGGCATAAATATTTAAAATATTTGCGTATGCCACAAAAATCCCCATAAATTAGGATTGTGGCGACAAAAGATTTGCACTACCTTTGCACCCACAAATCATAACGACACAGAAAATGAACAAAACAATTGTCTTTACGCTCTTGATGGCCACAGCAGGTGTGCGGTCGGCAAGCGCGATGATTACGCCCGATGAGGCTTTAGTTGATACTTCACGTGTGGTTGACCTCGACGAGGTGGTGGTGGTGGCGCAGCCGAAGGAGCACGCCGGCTTGCGTTTGCAGCCACAGAGCAGCACCACCTTTGCCAACGAACAGCTGCAGCAGTTGAACGTACATTCGCTCGACCAGCTGTCGCAGTTCGTTCCCTCTTTCGTGATGCCTTCCTACGGCTCACGTCTCACGTCGTCGATGTATGTGCGCGGCATTGGTTCGCGCATCAACAATCCCGCCGTGGGCGTCTACTACGACAACCTTCCGCTCATGTCAAAGTCTGCCTTTAATAATCATTTTTATATGATTGACCGTGTGGACGTTATGCGTGGTCCCCAAGGTACGCTCTATGGCCAAAATACCGAGGGCGGTTTGGTGCGCGTCTACTCCAGGAATCCCATGAACTATCAGGGCACCGACGTGCAGCTGGGCATCGGGACGGGCTTCTATCGCAATGTGGAGGTGGCCCATCACCATCGTCCATCCGAGCAGCTCGCTTTCACGGTGGCAGGTTTCTATAGTGGCCTGAATGGCTTCATCGACAATCAGAACTTCAGCGAGAAGAACGACAAGGCAAACGAGGCCGGTGGCAAGCTGCGACTCATCTACCAGCCTTCGCAACAGCTGAAGCTCGATTGGACGACCGACTACCAGTATACCAACCAGAACGGCTTTGGTTATGGCGAGATGACGGGCGATGACGTGGCCGACCCCGCCACCACCATCATGAACGGCTACAAGCGTAACATGCTGAACACGGGACTGAACCTTAGCTACGACATGGGCAACCTGCTCTTCACCTCCACCACCAGCTATCAGTTCCTGCGCGACCAGATGCTGATGGACCAGGACTACATGGTCCCCGACTTCCTGCGTCTGGAGCAGCGGCAGAAGATGAACGCCCTGACGCAGGAGTTCGTCGTCCGTTCGCAGGATGCTCAGCGCTGGCATCACGCCAGCGGTGTCTTCGGCAGCTACCAGTGGTTGCGCACCGATGCCCCCGTCAGCTTTGGCGATGCCATTACCGGCCCCATCAGCAACGCCATCACCAATGCCATGAAGAACGCCATGCAAGGTTCTATGTATCAGCGTATCTACCAGCAAATGCTCCAGCAAATGTTAGCCGGCGGAATGCCTCAGGTTGTGGCCGAGCGTCAGGCCGCTGCCGCTGCCCAGAGTGCTGTTGATGCTGCCTTGGCTGGCGTGAACATGAGTGCCGAGATGGCCGTGCCCGAGCATTTCCATACGCCCCAGCTGAACCTCGCCGCCTTCCACGAGTCGAACATCATGCTGGCCGACCGCCTGAAGCTCACCCTCGGCCTCCGCTTTAATATAGATAAGGTGAAAATCGACTACGACGCCCTGGCCTATATGAACATGACGGGCGGCACGGCCGACCGCCAGGCCACCTACCACCTCACGTCGCACGTCGCTGACAGCCGCTCGAAGACTTTCACCCAGCTGCTGCCAAAGTTTGGACTCACCTACAGCTTCGACGAGAACCTGGGCAACGTCTATGCCATCGTGTCGAAGGGCTACCGTGCCGGTGGCTATAACATCCAAATGTTCAGCGACATTCTGCAAACCGACCTCAACGCCCATCAGCAGGACGCCATGCGCGGCGACTACGACGTAGAACACACCACACAAGACTACGACAATATAGCAAGCACCATCAGCTACAAGCCCGAAGAGAGCTGGAACTATGAGCTGGGCACCCACCTGAATCTGTTTGATAGTCAGATGCACTTTGACCTCGCCCTCTACTACATGCAGGTGCGCAACCAGCAGCTCTCCATCATGGAGCCAAACAGCAATTATGGCCGCATGATGGTGAATGCCGGAAAGAGCCACTCCTGCGGACTGGAGACGACACTGCGGGGACGTGCCTTCGACAACGCCCTCGATTGGGGTGTAGCCTACAGCTTCACCAATGCCAAGTTCGACGAGTACGACAACTACAACGACAATTACGTGCCCTTCGTGCCCCAGCACACGCTCAGCGCCATGGTCGATTATCGTGTTCTCAGCAAGTTGACATTTGGCGTGAACCTCACAGGCCAGGGCAAGACTTGGTGGGACGAGGCCAACACCTACGCCCAGAAGTTCTACGCCCTGCTGGGTGCCCATGCCGACTACGACTTCGGGCCCGTGGTGGTTTCGCTGTGGGGGCGCAACCTCACCGACACGAAGTACAACACCTTCGCAGTGAGCAGTTCGGCAGCTGGAGGCACCCGGAGCTTCGCCCAGCGGGCCAATCCCCTGCAGGTGGGGCTCGACGTGCGCCTCCACTTCTGACGCAGAGGAAAAAGTGAGCGATATTCTTGGCTGTTTCATTAATAATCCCTACCTTTGCATAAAAAATGGAACATACCATGCATACGCGAGAAGAACAGATGCAGGCCTTCGGGCGCTTGCTCGACGTGCTCGACCAGTTGCGCGAGAAGTGCCCGTGGGACCGCAAACAAACCAACGAGAGCCTGAGGCCCAACACGATAGAGGAGACTTACGAGCTGTGCGATGCCTTGGCGCGCGGCGACCAGCACGACACCATGAAGGAGCTGGGCGACGTGATGATGCACCTTTGCTTCTATGCAAAGATTGGCAGCGAGCAAGGGGCTTTCGACGTCTACGATGTGCTGCGCCAACAGGCCGACAAGCTCATCTTCCGTCATCCTCACATCTATCATCCCAGTCAGGTGGGGCAGGACCATCCTTTGCCCCTGCCCTTCGGCGAAACCAGCGAGGAGCGCGAGTTTGCCAATGCCAAGACTGCGGCGGAAGTGCTGCAGAACTGGGAACAGATTAAGCTGAAGGAAAAAGACGGCAACAAGACTGTGCTGAGTGGCGTGCCCGCAGCGCTGCCCTCGATGATCAAGGCCTACAGAATACAAGACAAGGCCCGTAATGTGGGCTTCGACTGGCAACAGAAAGAGGACGTGTGGGACAAGGTGCGCGAGGAGTTGAACGAGCTGGAGGCAGAACTGCGCAAGGAGGACAAGGAGGCATCGACCAACGAGCTGGGCGACTTCCTCTTCGCCGTCATCAATGCCGCCCGACTCTACAAGCTCAACCCAGATAACGCCCTGGAACGCACCAACGCCAAGTTCATCCGCCGCTTCAACTACATCGAGCAGCACAGCATCCGAGTAGGTCGCCCGCTCACCGAGATGACCCTGCAGGAGATGGACGAACTGTGGAACGAGGCCAAGCGACAGGAAGATTCGGATGCCCATTGAGGGCTCGGTAGCGAGGCGGCAAAAAATCTCGTACGAGATTTTTTCAAAAGTCGTTACCATTTTTCAAAAAGTCGTTACCAAAATTTTCAATGGCAACGTCTACCCAAGAATAATTCCCAAACTGCTTGGCGGTTTGGGGATTTTTTCATACCTTTGCAAAGCCGTAAAGCTATGATACGATTGAACAACCAAAATTACGTAAGAACATGAAGCAATACACCTATACGCTCATTGCATTGGCCGCGTTATGGATGTCGGCCTGCGATATGCGGCAGCCTCTGAAGGTGGGCTATGAAGAACCGCGCGAATCACTGGAGAACGTCGATTCCACCATCTATGGATTCTGTGGCAGGGCCAGCACCGCGAAGCAGCTGCAGCTCATCACCGCCACCAACGACACATTATATATTAATGTGGAGGAGGCACGCACCCGTGGCCGCGTGCTTGGGGGCTATGCCACGGGCGACGAGCTGTATGTGCTGCCCGCTGCCGACCATGGCGTGGCGCAGCTGGTCATCAACAAAGCCGGGCTGCTGGGCGAGTGGGCCATGCCCAGTCCCTACGATGGCAGCTCGCCTGCTGGCATCATCATCAAGGACGGCGGCGAGGCCGAGAGCTTGGAGCAGCAGGGCGACATCATCTACAAGTCGTGGCGCATCTTCAATGGTCAGATACAGATTGTGGAGACCCGCGACGACGGCACCGACATCGACTACATGCAGACCTACGACATCACGCGCATGACGCGCGATTCGCTCTACTTGGTGAACTCCGAAGAGTCGTATGAGTATGGCAGATACAATCCCGCCATCGACGACCTTGGCGTGGAACTCGACTACGACTCGCAGGAAACCTTCGACTTGTTCTGATTTATATATGGAAAGAAATTTCGGGAAATTAGGATTAATTTCTGCTTCCGCTTGATGCTTAGTGAATTACAAAAACAATGCGCAGCCCTTCCCCTCTTGACCCCTCCCCGTAAGGGCAGGGTTCAAGAGGGGAAGGGCTGCGCGATCAAAAGCGAAATAATTACAATCACTTAAACCCCACTGGTAATGGAACCCTTCCGACTGCATATTCTCGGCTGCGGAGCCGCGCTGCCCACCATCAAGCACTTCTCATCGATGCAGGTGGTGGAGTGCCGAGGCAAACTATACATGATTGACTGTGGCGAAGGTGCGCAACTGCAGATGCGGCGCTCTTCCCTCTCGTTCGAGAAGCTGGGCCACATCTTCATCTCGCACCTGCACGGCGACCACTGCTTCGGACTGATAGGACTCATCAGCACCTTCGGCCTCATGGGGCGCGTGGCCACGTTGCACATCCATGCGCCAGCCCAGCTGGAGCCGATGCTAAAGGCCCAGCTCGACATGTTCTTCAACTACGACATCGGCTATGCCGTGGAGTTCCATCCCGTCGACACCCGTCAGCGTGCCGTGGTGTTCGAGGACCGCTCCATCACCGTGGAGACCATCCCCCTCGACCACCGTATGCCGTGCGCTGGCTATCTCTTCCGCGAAAAGCCCTCGCTGCCCCATATCCGCCGCGACATGATCGACCTCTATGGCATCCCCATCTCGCAAATCAACAACATCAAGGCGGGGCAGGGCTTCACGCTGCCCGATGGCACTTGCATTGCGCATGAACGCTTGGTGACACCCGCCGATGCGCCACGCAGCTATGCCTACTGTTCCGACACGCGCTATATGCCCGACCTCTATAAGGAGGTGCAGGGCGTCAGCACCCTCTACCATGAGAGCACCTACGCCGCCGACAAGTTGCAGAGTGCCCAGAAATACTATCACAGCACCGCCGAGCAGGCTGCCACCGTGGCGCACGATGCCGGCGTGGGCAAGCTGTTGCTGGGCCATTACAGCGCTCGCTATGCAGATGAGACGATTCTGCTTGATGAGGCCAAAAAAGTGTTTGAAAACAGCTTCCTGACCCACGAGATGGACATTTTCGACCTCTGAGTTGCATTTTTCGGCCAAAAAGTTTGGCAGAATTGAATTTTTTTGCTATTTTTGCGCCGTAATTACAAAATATACATGCATGAATAGAAAACAAATTATTATAGCAGCATGCGCTGCGCTCATGACATTCTCCATGCCGGCTATGGCTGTGCCTATGGTGATGGAGATGGGTGTCGCCGAGCAGGTGGAGGAGCAGGCTCCCACCATCAGCATGGGCGACAACAACATGGTGAGCGTGCAGAATGCAGCTGGATTTACGCTCGAAGTGGTGTCGCTCACCGGTCGTGCCGTGGCCAGCTACAAAATTGAGGGTCCTGCCCAGCGTATTGAACTTAATTTGCCGAAAGGGTGCTACATTCTGAAAGTTGGCAAGGTGGTGCGAAAGGTCACCGTGCGTTAATTGTCGTTGCAAGCGTCCTACTGGCACTTCACATTTCTGCCTGCACACATAACGGCTCCGACAACGTTGCTGACGAAGCTGCCCAGCGAAAGGAGCAGCTCTATCAGCAGCATTCGTTGGATGCCCAGCAGCATTTAGACATCCTTCTTTCCGATCAGAAAGATACACTTTATGCCGACCGCATGGTACGTCGATACTACCATGAGGGCGGCGATTGGTGTTGGATGGGGCATCCCGAACAAATTGAAATGTGCGACGCCCTCGACAGTCTGCTGCGCAGCCAGGTGCCCGCCATGGGATTCAAGGACAGCGTGTTTGGGTTGGGCGACTACGACCAACAGCTCGCCGACATGCACCAGCCCGACTTGGTGGCCGACATGGCCATCGCCATGGCGCAGGTGGAGTGTAGTCTCACGCGAGCCTATTTGCGCTACGCCATCGGGCAGCGCTTTGGTTTCACCACGCCGTCGAAGCTCTTTGGCAAGCATCAATACGACATTGAGATTGAGCAAGCCGACAGCGCCTTTGTGGCCGATGCCATGAAGCAGCTGAAGGATAAAGCGACGATGCTGGCCTTCCTTAATTGCGCAGAACCGCAAGACTCGGCCTATCACGTGCTGAAGAAGCAGCTGACGAAGGACAGCACCGCCGAGGCACGCAACCGCACCCTGTGCAACATGGAGCGTCTGCGCTGGCGCGACAGCAAGCATGCCAAGCAGTCGCCCCGCCACATCTTTGTCAACATTGCATCGCAGCAGGTGTGGGCCATCGGTCCCGACAGCGTGATTAACATGCGCATCTGCTGTGGAAAGGCTGCCACGAAGACGCCTCTGCTCTCCAGCGAGATACAGCGCATCGAGGTGAACCCCGAATGGGGGGTGCCACAAAGCATTATCCGAAACGAGATGAGCGGCCATGCCGGCGACTCCGCCTATTTCGCCCGTCGCAACTACTACGTGGTGGGCAGTGGCGGACAGCGGGTGAATCCGGCTCATCTGTCGAGTGCCGACCTGCGCAGCGGGCGGTATGCCGTCAGGCAGCGCAGTGGTGCCGGCAATTCGCTGGGGCGCATCATCTTCCGCTTCCCCAACAAGTTCTCGGTGTATCTGCACGACACCTCGTCGCCCAGTGCCTTCAATCGTGAGGTGCGCACGGTGTCGCATGGTTGCGTGCGTCTGCAGCGTCCCTTCGACATGGCCGAATTTGTGCTCCACGATGCCGACCCTTGGCTGCTCGACAAGATGCGCCTCTCGATGGACCTGCAGCCCAAGACGGAACAGGGCAAGCAATACAAAAAGCAGCACAGCGGTGCCATACGCTTAGTGAACAATACGCCTGTGGAGCCAACGGTGCCCGTGCTCATTGACTATTATACCTGCTATCCCAATCCACAGACGGGAAAGCTCGACATCTGGGGCGACCCCTACGGCTACGATAAGATTTTGCTCAAGGCCATCCAGCCTTTCGTGAAGTAAGGTTGGAGGCATCAGACGTTCAGGCTATGACAACCTACGACGATCAGCAACTGAAAAACCTGCTTCAAGATCCTGCCACGCTGCGCAAGGGCTTCGAGGCCATGGTGCGCCAATACAGTGAGCAGCTCTATTGGCAGGTGCGACGCATCGTCATCACACACGAGGATGCCAACGACGTGGTGCAGAATGCCCTGCTGAAGGCGTGGAGCTCGATAGGCACTTTCAAGGGCGAGTCGAAAATCTCTACCTGGCTCTCGCGAATTGCCATCAACGAGGCTGTCGATTTCACCCGCCGTCTGAAGAACCGCCCCACGCTGAGCACCGACGATGCCGACCTTGGACTGGCCAACCAGCTCATGGCCGATAAATACTTCGACGGCGACGAGACCGAGGCCATGCTGCAAGAGGCCATCGCCAGTCTGCCCGACGTGCAACGCACTGTGTTCCAGCTGCGCTACTACGATGAGATGAAATATAGTGAGATGAGCAAGGTGCTGGGAACCTCGGAGGGAGGACTGAAAGCATCGTATCACATTGCCGTGAAAAAAATTACAGAATTTTTCCACAAACGAGATTAAACTTTACCAGCCGTTATACGTCAATAAGACAAAACGAAAGCATAACTATGATGAACGAGGAAGAATATCTTAGAAGTAAAATGGGAAAGCGGAATCCTTTCACCGTGCCCGAGGGCTACTTTGAGCAGCTCACACAGCAGGTGATGGCTCGCATCCCGGCCGAGGAGCAGGAGAAGAAGCCTGCAGCCAAGAAGGCCATTATCAGGCAGTTGCGCCCATGGCTCTATGCTGCCGCATGCGTCTGCGTGGGTGTCTTTACCGCCGGAGTGCTCTTCAGTAACAGCCAAAGCGACAACTCTAAGGAGCTGCAGCAAATGGCGTCGATGGAGCAGGAAACCATCAACTACTACAGCGACAACTATATCGACGAGGAGGCCGACTACCTCATGCTCGACAACCAGGAGATATACGCTTGTCTGCTGGCCGACATGTAAACTGAAAAAAGCTAAGGAAGAGAATGAAGAAGTTTTATCTCGCATTGGTGATGGCACTGTGTGCGCTGGGCATCCAGGCTCAATGGCAAGGATGGCCTCAGGGTGGACAGCAAGGAAGACCGCAAGGGCAGCAAGGAAGGCCCCAGGCAGGGCAGCAGGGAGCGCAGCAGCGCTTCTCGCCGGAGAAATTTGATGCCGATATGCAGGACTTTATCACCAAGGAAGCCAATCTGACACCGCAGGAAGCCTCTAAGTTCTTTCCTGTGTATAAGGAGATGCAGGAGAAGCAGCGTGTGCTCTTCATGCGCCAGAGCCAAGTGGCCAGGACGAAACCCGCCGATGAGCAGGGATGTCTGAAGGCAATCAAGGAGAGCGACGACATCGACCTGGAATTGAAAAATATCCAGAAAACGTATCACAAGCGTTTCCTCGACTTATTGCCCGCTTCAAAGGTGTATGACATTCTGCAGGCCGAACAGCGCTTCTATCGCCACACAATGCGAAGCTGGGGGCGCGGCAATGGCAACACCAATGGCAATGGCCGCCGGCAGCAGCAATTCCCTCGTTTCCCACAGTTCCCGCAATTCAATCAAGGGCAGGGGAGTGGAATGCCACAAATGCCCCAAAGGCGAGGTCAGAACTGAGGAAGCGTCTTCAAGTCTTCATCACGCTTCATCAGCGTGGAGCGCTCCAAGCGCGAATCCTTTAGCCGCCAGGCAGAGCTATAGACATCCACTATTTGCTCTGCCTGGTGCTCGTTTATTTGGTAGGTGCGCCGAACTTGGATGACAAACAGGCTGCTATCTACGGGCGTCTCCACCTGCACTTTCTTCATGTCGATGCGCAGCACTTCGTTCATGCGCAACGACAGGCTGTCGGCCGTCAGGGCTGTCATCTCCGTGCGTCCTTCCAGCGAGTTGGTGATTTCGGCCTTCATGTTAGCCTCCATAAAGTCAATCATGTCCAGCCGGTTGTTCGTCGTGAGGTAGGGCATCAGCGAGTCGGGCATGGCCTTGAAGAGGTCGGCCATGGTTGGCTCTTGCTGGGCTACGACCGAAGAAGAAGCCAGCAGCATGCAAGCAAGCAAACTCTTTCTCATAACTTCAGAATAGTTTCATAGTTCATCGGCAACCGCTTGCCAATGCTGGTGATGATGATGGCGGCTCCCTGGGCTTCGGCTTCCTGCTGCACCAGGCTTGCCATCACCGAGGCGTTGCCATCGTCGAGGTGGCTGATGGGTTCATCGGCCAGCAGGAAGTCGAAGGGCTGCGCCAAGGCGCGCATCAGTGCCACGCGCTGCTGCTGTCCGAACGACATGCGCCCCACGGGCGATTGCAGCTTGTCGGTGATACCCAGCAGCTCGAACCAGCCTTCTATCTGCTGGCGGGTGCGGTGCTGCGTCAGCTTGTTTTTTATTTCCACGTTCTCGTAGGCCGTCAGTTCAGGGAAGAGGCGCAGCTCTTGGAAGAGGCAGCTCACGTGTCGCTGGCGCAGCTGGCACCAGTCATTGATATGATTGCTGCGGGCATCTTTGCCATCGAAGAGGATGGTGCCCCCGTAATCGTGACGATAGCCCAGGATATAGCTGCAGAAGGTGCTCTTGCCTTTGCCGCTGTCGGCCTCCACCAGGTAGTGGTGCCCGCGCTCAAAGGTAATGTCCTGCTGCCAGATGTCAGAGTTGTCGACGGATGTGCCGTTGGCAAACACCTGGGGCAGCACTTGGCGGAATGATATGCTGTTCATTGTCGTGAAAGTTGCGTCATCATGATAGCGCTTAATCCCGCCGTCTCCGTGCGCAGACGGCTCTTGCCCAGGTCGACCGAAACGAAGCCAGCATCAACGGCCATCTTCACTTCCTCTATCGAGAAATCGCCTTCAGGCCCTACCATGACAATAGTTTCTGCTGCGGTGTTGCCCTCGCTCTTCAGCCGTTCAAAAAGGTTTACCCTTGGCACTTCCTCATAGCAATGGGCAATGAAGCGCTGGCCCTGCCAATGATTGGCGATAAAAGCCTTGAAGTCTTGCATGTCGTTCACCTTGGGCTTCCATGCCTTTCGGCTCTGCTTCATGGCGGCAATGGCAATTTTCTCTAATCGGGAGGTCTTCACCACGCGCCGCTCGGAGAAACGACAGTCGAGGAGCGACATTTCGTCGAACCCCACCTCGGTGGCTTTCTCCACCAGCCATTCCATGCGTTCCATCATCTTCGTGGGGGCAATGGCCAAGTGGATGCGTCCGCTCCAAGAGCGCTGTTGCGGCAGCGCTTGTTCAATCTCATACAGACACTGCTTGTTGCTGGCCAATGTCACCCGCGAACGATAGAACGTCCCTTCGCCATCCATTAGCACCATCTCGTCGCCTTCCTTCAGTCTCAGCACGCGCAGTGCATGCGTGGCTTCCTCGTCGGGCAAAGCGGTGGCAGTGGCAGCTTGCGGCACATAGAAATAGCGTTCTTCTTTCATGTGGTGGTGGTAGTGGCGGGGGAGTAGGGGCCTTGTGGCGAAGTGCGGCGCCTGATCTCGTCGCGCAGTTGTGAAGCCAGTTCGTAGTTCTCTTCTTCCACGGCTTCTTTCAGGGCAGCCCTCAGCCGTTGGGTCTCCATCGTATTGATGGGAATCGACACGCCCTTTGCGTTCTCGTCGAAGGGCGTGCTCTGGCGAGCCATCAGCCTCTCTTCAATATAAAGAGGAATATGCGAGATAATGCTCAGCAGCACGGCGTCGCTGGTGCGCACTCTTACCGACTCGCCGCTTTGCGTGTCTGTGAGCATCACTTGATACTGACCGTTGTAGACTCCTACAATCGTCATCTCGTAATCCGACGGCAGCAGTTGCAGCAGAGCTTCGGGCAACATGGTGCGGCACACCGCTTTGTTGCCCTGAAGTCTCATCTGCAGCTGGTAGCACATATTGGCATCGCATACCACCGAGAGTTCGCGCTGGCGGGAAACGTCGGTGAGCAAGATCACTGCCAGCGCCTCGTCACCGGCTATCCGCTGGAGGTTTTCGAATTTCAGTTGTATGCGTTTCATTTTCTGACTGTAGGTTTTTGACTTTAGACTATAGTTTTTAGACTATAGACTTTAGACGATAGACTTTATTGTTGCTGATTGGCCTTTTCGGGCTTGAACACCAGTGCGAAGGCTACGCCGATGGTGAGGGCGTAGGCGGCAAAGATATACCAGCAGGTGGTCCAATCGCCTATGGTGTACGACTGATCGCCCACTATCGTCTGGGTTGTATAGCTGTTGATGATGGCCTGTGCGACCAGCATACCCAGCGAGGCACCCACGCCGTTGGTCATCAGCATGAACAGACCTTGTGCGCTGGAGCGGATGGAGGAGTCGGTGCGGCTCTCCACGAACAACGAACCCGAAATGTTGAAGAAGTCGAAGGCCACGCCATAGACAATCATCGACAGCAGGAAGAGCCAAACGCCGGAGCCAGGATCGCCCAGTCCGAAGAAGGCGAAGCGGAACACCCAAGCGAACATAGCAATGAGCATCACGTTCTTGATGCCAAAGCGCTTCATGAAGAAGGGGATAAGCAGGATACACACCGTTTCGCTAATCTGCGACAGCGAGATGAGCATCGTGGTGTGCTGCACACCGAAGGTGTCCTGGTAGGTGGGATCAGCGCCAAAGCTGAAGATGTAGGGGTTGGCATAGCCGTTGGAAATCTGCAGACAGACGCCCAGTAGCAGTGAGAAGATAAAGAAGATAGCCATCTCCTTCTTCTTGAACAGTGCAAAGGCGCGCAGTCCAAGGGCTTCGGCGAGCGACTTTTTCCCTTGGTCTTTCTTCACCGGACAGCTGGGCAGCGTGAAGGTGTAGAGGAAGAGCACGATGCTCAACAAACCCGACGTGATAAACTGGTTCTGGTTATCCTGGAAGCCCATCAGGTCGACAAACCACATGGTGAGGATGAAGCCCACGGTGCCGAAGACGCGGATGGGCGGGAAATCCTTCACCGTGTCAAGGCCGGCCTGTGTAAGCGCATTGAAGGCCACCGAGTTGGCCAAGGCAATAGTGGGCATGAAGAATGCCACGCTCAGCGTGTAGAGGGTAAAGAGGGGTGCGAACTGCGACTCGGTGCCGTTGGCCAAGCCATACAGGGCGGCGCCAATCATGAACGTTCCTGCCAGCAGATGGCAGATGCCCAACATTCGCTGTGCCTGAATCCAGCGATCGGCAATGATACCGATGATGGCGGGCATGAAGATCGACACGATACCCTGAACCGAATAGAACCAACCTATCTCCGTGCCGAAACCAATGTTGCCAAGATACCTGCCCATGCAGGTGAGGTAAGCTCCCCAGACGGCGAACTCCAGGAAGTTCATTACAGACAAACGTACTTTCAAGTTCATATTACTGTAGTTTTTAGTTAATGATTACATTATTATAATAAGCGCGCAGGATACCCTTGTCATCGCGTCTTAGCACTATCTGCCCGGGCATCCATTCGGTGAAGGGCAGCTCGTCCTTGAGGGGGTAGCAGCGTGTCACTTCGCCCGATTGAATCTCTATCACTGCCAATTTCATCGATAGGTTTTCCTCCGTCGATGCTATCTCGTGGCAGGCTACTCGGCGTATAGTTTTCATCTTTGGTGTGGAAGCGTATCAGTTGAACATTATTCAGGAAGAGAAGCCGTGTGGAGGGCGACACCTCAAATCCACCGTTGAGGTAGAAGAATCCCTTCACCGTCTTGATGCGGCGCAGCGAGTCTTCAGGTACTCGCAGCTGGCTCACGCCCGATGTCGAGAAATGCAGGTTGCGGGCCACCACCGTGTCGCCATAGTCCACGGCTATGTAGAGCATTCCCCCTTTCTCTCCAGTCTGGTACATGTAGTCGCTCTGGAACATCATCATCATCTGGTCGCCAAAGCGATAGGTGGAGTCGGCGTCGATGTTGAACTCCCATCGGTTGTAGGGTGGGGTGGGCGTCAGGATGGCGGTGGAGCGGTCGGCCCAAACGTTGGCCGTGTCGCCATTTGCGTTCAGCTGGGCATATTTGCCTATCTCTCCCTCTGATGCGCCCAAGGCCAACGCCTGTTCCTCGATGCGTTCCGACACGCGTTCAAAGATGTCGGCAAAGCGGTCGGCGCGTGTATAGTAGTACACCAGCGACGAATCCAGCTCGGCCTGTGTCAGTCCATGTTTCTTCAGAACAGCCTCGATGTAGAGTGCCGTGTTGTATTCGCGATTCTTGTTGGCATTTCCATCCTCCTGTGCCATCGCTCGCGCCATGTAGTAGTCCACCAGTATGTCCTCCATCTCGCCAGGCTGTATGTATTGGCTTGGTGTGCCAGGCTTGCAGGCCGCCAGCAGCAGCATGCCCGCCACGATGCAAGAGGAGTATAGGTGTCTATTCACGCTTGAACGAAATGCTTGCCAGTTCTTTCCTGTAGAAGAGCAGTAGTGCCACCACGCCCACCGAAATGCTCGAGTCGGCGAAGTTGAACACAGGGCTGAAGAACACAAATTCCTCGCCGCCCCAGAAGGGCATCCAATCGGGCCAGGTGGTGTGGATGATGGGGAAGTAGAACATGTCGACCACCTTGCCCATCAGCAGGGGGGCGTAGCCGTTGCCCAGTCCCACCCATTGGCTGACGTGTTGTGCCGTGGAGGCCTCGAAGCCCAGCCCGTAGAACAGGCAGTCAATCAAGTTGCCTGCTGCGCCCGCCAGCACCATTGCTAGGCATACGATGTAGCCCCAGCGTGCCTTGTGTGTCGATTGTTTCCAGATATACCAGCAGAGGAATGCGATGGCCACCACTCGAAATAGCGACAGGACCAGCTTCGACCCTATCTGCATGCCCCAAGCCATGCCGCTGTTCTCGATGAACGAGATGTAGAACCAGTCGGTGACGCGTATGCTCTCGTGCAGCGTCATGCTGGTCTTCACCTCCACCTTGATCAGCTGGTCGATAAGCAGGATGGCAATCACTATTAGTGCTGCCACGCGCCCACGGGTGAAAATCTTGTTACCCAACATTCTCACCTGCGCTTTTTCTCCATCTCTTTCGATTCCACGCTCAGGGTGGCGTGGGGCACGGCGCGCAGCCGCTCGGCGGGAATCAGCTTGCCCGTGATGCGGTCGATGCCATATGTTTTGTTGTCTATGCGCACCAGTGCGGCTTGCAGGCCTTGGATAAACTTCTGCTGTCGCGAGGCAAACTTCATCAGATCCTCTTTCGATTGGGCTTCGCTGCCTTCTTCCAGCGCCTTGTAGGTGGGCGACGTGTCGTCCACGTCGTTACTGTCGCGGTTGGTCAGCGAGTCCATCATTTGGTCGTAGTCGCGCTTGGCCAGAGCCAGCTTTTCGAGTATGATACCGCGGAACTCCTCGAGTTCCTCGTCGGTGTAGCGTGTCTTTTCTGCCATAAATTCTATTCCAGTTTATTGATGTTGTTGTTTTGAAGGTGCAAAATTATAAAAAAAAAGCGAATTACGTTTCTATTAGGGCGAAAAAATTTAGCACAATAGTACTATTCTGCCAGTCGGATTACGCGAATGCCTATGCAGCTGCTGCGGCGTTCCAAATATCTGCGCACGCTGCCTGTCTCCTCCGTAACCTTCTTGCGGAGGCTCGATGCGTGGATCATGTGCAGTCCGCTATCGTGCCACACAGCCAGTGCCAGATGTGTCACGTCAAGCCCTGGCTTATTGGTGACGAAGGCAATGATGTCGCCGTCGTGCACTGCCTGTCGCATCTCCTCGCTGTCGACCACCTGCTTGGTGGGGATGTATCGGAACTGCATGCCGCTGAGCTGCTTTTCCTGCCTGACAATGGCGGGCACCAGTTCAGGATGGAGTTTCAGGGGGAGATAGTCGTTGGTGTGTTTCGACATGTAGTTCACCTTCACCGTTTGTATGCCGGTGAAGGGCGGGTTGGGCTGGCGTACCTCAGTGACAATGCCAAGGCGACTGTTGTCGCGTATCCAGTCGCTGAAGTAGTGTTTGCGGCTGGTATAGCCGTCGCAGATGCCGTCCCAGTAGCGTATGCGTTGCAGCTGTGCCACCAGCTGGCCAAAGGTGGTCTCGCCATGTCGGGCGCACAGCGTCAGTGCAGCCACTAGTTCGACGAAGGTGGTACAATCATGCTGGCGGGTGTTGATGACCATTTGTTCCTCATCGGGGAAAATTTCGGGCATGTGTGCCACGCAGTAGCGACCGTAGAAGCGGCGCGCATAATACAGCATATCGGTTTTCCCCTCTTTTAGCAGCTCTTCTATGAATGTGCTGTCGATGGCCTCGTAGTGGCAGCGTACCTGTGCCTTCGCCCCAGTGGTGGGAAGAAAAATGCAAACGAGGACGATGAATAATAACTGTCTCATAAGAATCGTTTTGAAATTGAGCGCAAAGATACAAAAAACCATCATCATTTCTTGCAATATGCCCCCTTTTAACATAGTTTAATTGGAGTGCCAAAAAAATCTCGTACGAGATTTTTTCAAAAGTCGTTTACTTTTTTCAAAAAGTCGTTACCAAAATTTCAAGAAGCGTTACCTGTTTTTTGGAGGGCGCCAAAATAGTGCTGTTCGGGCTTCTCAATACTCATTAGAAATACCCCCCAGCAATTAGCGGTATCTGCGTTTCAGCCCGAAGTTATAGCCCACGTAGATGTTCATGGAGCCGAAAGTGTTGTTGGCGCGGAAACGCGACTTGCGGTAGTTGTTGGTGTGAACGATGAAGCTGGCGCCTGTGTACCATCGCATGTTGTTGTAGACGACGCCGAAGCGGCCGATGCCGTCGAGGTTGACATTCTCGAAGCTGAAACCCTGCAGCTCGCTGCCCGCCGCATCGCCCGTGCTCTTCTTGTAGGCCAGGGCAAGTTGTCCGCTGGCGGCGAGCAGCCAGTGGTGGGGCAGCACCCAGTTGTAGGCATAGCCCCCCGAGATGCTGAAGTTGTTGTAGTTCACGTTGCGTATCATCAGTCCTGAGTCGAGGGGGACGCTGCCGGTGCCCATG
Source organism: Prevotella sp. (assembly GCA_017619275.1). Lineage (GTDB taxonomy): Bacteria > Bacteroidota > Bacteroidia > Bacteroidales > Bacteroidaceae > Prevotella. Next base: position 19,884 of record JAFZSR010000099.1, read on the forward strand.
CGGCGGTTGATGAGTCGTTGCAGTTTTTCGTGATCCACGTCGAGCGAATTCTTCGTGTAGCCCAGTCCTGCCATCCACGAGCCGCAGCTCACTTTCTGCAGCGTGCTCTGGCTGAAGGCGGCGGGGTAGGAGAAGCGGCCGTGGTTGAAGATGTAGTAGGCGTTGAAGCCCGTGATGCCCGCCTTCACACCGCTGAAGGGCTGCCCCTCGAGCCTCGACGTGTTGACGCCCTCGCCCAGTTGGGCGTCGCGCAGCTTGTAGTCGTTGCCCGTGCGGCGATAGAAGATGTCGATACCTATCTGCGAGCTGTAGATGCTCAGGTCGAGTTGCTGCTTGATGCGCTGCAGGTTGATGTCCCCCAGCTCGAAGGTATAGCCCAAGAAGAACCATTTCCAGGCGAAGTAGGGGCCGAGGCGCAGGTTCATGTCGGGCGAGAAGGTGATGGACTGCGCGTTTGGCGCTGCCGAGCTCAGGGTGTAGATGTCGTAGTTGTTGGTGGCCTGCAGCATCACGGTGAAGATGTAGTGCTGCGGCTCAATGAAGGTGGTGTCCAGACGGTCGAAGCCGCGCACCGTGCGGCGCAGCGGCGTCATCTTGTGGCGGTGGGGGATGGTGTCTGGCTCCGTCGTCCTTTGCGCCCATACTGGGATAATGGAGAAATGAAAAATGAATAATGACAGCGCCAACCACATGATGTACGGAAGGACCTTGTGTCCGTCCGCGTGGGCATGTCGTTTGCGGACAGACACAAGGTCCGTCCCTATCGTAAACCGATTACTAGTCATTTTTCATTTCTCCAGGGCTTACAGCTTTCCCAAGATGCGGTCGAGCACCCAGTTGGTGGGCGTGGCCGACACGCTGGTGCATTTGCATAGGCCAAAGCCCTGCAAGTGCTCGATGACACTCTTGATGATGGGGAACTGCACATAGGGCGGGTTGGGCACCTCGATGAGCTGCGTACCCTGGCTGGTGTGCAACTCGATGGGGGCGTAGTTGAACACCGAGAAGGCCATCGACCCCTGCGTGCCTACAATGAGAATGCGGTCGGTGCGCGCGCTCTCGTGGGCGACAAAGCTCCACGAGCCGCTGCCGGGCACGCCGTTCTCGAACTGGAAGACGGCGCTCACCGAGTCCTCGGCTGTGTAGAGGTGTCCGCGGTTGGTGCAGATGCCGTGGGCGTCGAGGATGACGCCGAAGATATGTTGCAGCAGGTCGAGCTGATGGGGGGCCAGGTCGTAGAAGTAGCCGCCGCCGCTGATGGCGGGCTGTAAGCGCCAGGGCAACGTCTCGGGGTGGGCGTAGTCGAGCTGGCGTGGCGGCACGGCGAATCTAACCTGAACATTCACCGTCTGGCCGATGACGCCCCGGTCGATGATTTCCTTCACGCGCTGGAAATAGGGCAGATAGCGACGGTAGTAGGCCACAAAGCAGGGCTGCCCCGTCTGCTCGCTCACATAGTTGATGCGGGCGCAGTCGTCGTAGGTCGATGCCAGGGGCTTCTCCACATAGACGGGCTTGCCCGCCCTCATGGCCATGATGGCAAAGGTGGCATGGCTCGAGGGTGGCGTGGCCACGTAGACGGCGTTCACCTCGGGGTCGAGGATGAGCTGCTGGGCGTCAGTGTACCAGCGGGGCACACCGTGGCGCTCGGCGTAGGAGCGGGCTTTCTCCTCGGTGCGGCTCATCACCGCCACCACGCTGCTGCCGTCCACCTCACTAAAGGCGGGGCCGCTCTTCTTCTCGCACACCTCGCCACAGCCAATAAATCCCCATTTCAGAAGCTTCATGTTTTCCGTTTTTCGTTTTTCGCGTGCAAAGGTACGAAAAAAAGTTAGTAGGAGGGAGTTTCTCCTAACTTTTTTTCGTACCTTTGCACGCAAATTTCAGTTGTTATGGAAAAGAAGAACGAACTCTCAGCACACCGCGCACGCAGTATTCAGGCTGTCTTAGGCGACGGCTTTCGGCTCTACATACAGAACTTTTGGCGACTGGTGCGCTCGTCGTGGATTCAGGCCATCATCTACGCCCTTGTGTTCGGCGCCGCCTACACTTGCTTCTTCATGCTTCTGCTGCCCCGTCTGTTAGGGTCGGAGGTTAGCGGTCTGGCGTCGGTTGTCTGTTGGCCATTGATTATCGTCTGTTGTCTATTGGCGGCCATTCTCTTCGCCTTTGCTGGGGGCTTCGCACCCCTGAAGGAGCACTGGCTCTCGGGTGCCATCAGTCGCCCCGCCCGTTGGTGGGGGCGCTGGCCGTGGCGGCTCACCGTCAGAGGCCTGGCACGACTGCCCCACATGCTTTGGACGGTCATACGCCGCAAGCAGTTGGGAAGCCTTATCACCGTGTCGCTCATCTTGTTTCTGGTTGTGCTGGTGCTCACTGTCATCCTGCAGTTGCCCGCTGTCATCTTAGGCTTGGCCAATGTTGAGGCGCAGGTGGGACTGGCTGCAGGCGATGCGGTCGACATGCCCGAGAACCTGTGCGTGCTCAATGTCGCCACCTTCTCCGTCTGCTCGTTCTTGCAGGTCTATATCCATCTGGGCACTCTCTTCCCCCTCTACTACATCTGGCGCAACGCCGTTAATGGCCTAAGGAGCGAAGGTACAAAAGGAACTGACTCCCAAAACTCCTAAACTCCTTAGAATACAAAACCCATTTAGAAAAACTCCGTAGAAAAACAAGCGATGAAACAGCGCATACTTTTTATCGACCGCGACGGTACGCTGGTTGAAGAGCCTTTCGACGAGCAGGTGGATGCTATCGAGAAGATTCGTTTCAAGCCCGGCGTGTTCCGCTGGCTGGGACTGATAGCCGAGCGTACCGACTATCGGCTGGTGATGGTGAGCAATCAGGACGGTCTGGGCACCGACTCTTTCCCCGAGGACACCTTCTGGCCCGCCCACAACTTCATCCTCGATGCTCTGCGCGGCGAGGGAATCGAGTTCGACGACATCCTCGTCGACCCACACTTCCCCGAAGACAATGCCCCCACACGCAAGCCTGGAACGGGGCTAGTGCAGAAGTATATCGACGACACGGAACACTACGACATTGCGGGCAGCTACGTCATCGGCGACCGCGACACCGACCGTCTCTTTGCCCAGAACATCGGATGCAAGGCCCTTATCTTAGACCAGCAAACGATGTGGCAGCAGGTGGCCGAAACCGTCATCGACGGTGAGCGCCGAGCCAGCGTGCGCCGTACCACCAAGGAGACCGACATCCAGGTAGAGCTGGCCTTGGACGGGCAGGGCACCTGCCACATCGACACCGGGCTGGGGTTCTTCGACCACATGCTGGAGCAGATAGGTCGTCATGGTGGCATCGACCTCGACATCCATGTGAAGGGTGATTTGAACGTGGACGAGCACCACACTATCGAGGACACCGCCCTCGCCTTGGGCGACTGTCTGCGCCAGGCCTTGGGCAGCAAGCGCGGTATCGAGCGCTACGGATTCTCATTGCCTATGGATGACTGTCAGGCCACCGTCAGCCTCGACTTCGGAGGCCGTCCGTGGTTGGTTTGGCAAGCAGAGTTCCACCGTGAGAAGATTGGCGACGTGCCCACCGAGATGTTCCTGCACTTCTTCAAGAGCCTGAGCGATGCCGCCCTGATGAACCTCTACATCCACGCCGAGGGCCAGAACGAGCATCACAAGATTGAGGCCATCTTCAAGGCGCTGGCGCGCAGTCTGCGTCAGGCTGTCCGTCGCGATGTTTTCCGCTATCAGCTGCCCAGCACCAAAGGGGTGTTATAGTTAAATTTATTCGTGGTGATAAGGCTCGCCTTTGATGATGGTGCAGGCGCGATAGAGTTGTTCGACGAAAACCAGCCGAACCATTTGGTGCGAGAATGTAAGGCGCGACAACGATAATTGCTCGTTGGCTCGCGCATATACCTGAGGGGAAAAGCCGTAGGGGCCACCGATGACAAATACAAGGCGGCGCGCTACGGCTTGTTTCTTTTGCAACCATGCTGCCAGCTCCATGCTGCGCAGCTCGATGCCATGCTCGTCGAGCAGCACCACTACGTCGCTGGGCTGCAGCTGGCGCAAAATCAGTTCGCCTTCGGCTTGCTTCTGCTGGTCTTCCGAAAGCTTTTTAGTGTTTTTCAATTCGGGAATTACCGTCAGCTCAAAGGGCATGTAGTGACCGATGCGCTCGGCATAGTCGTTGATGCCCGCCAAGAAATGCTTGTTGGCCGTGCGGCCCACCATCAATAATTCGGTCTTCATGCTAATTCCCAGTTCCGAATAACTATTTGTAATCGTCCTTGCGGTGTGGGTTCATCGGAAACCAGCCTTTCTCCACGCGCTTCTTCTGCGCAAACAGCTCGCCTATGCCCCATAGCGCCGAAGCCCCAAAGACACCAATGAGTGCCGACACCACCTCGTTCTCAATAAACAGCGCTGCGCCAACGCTCAACAAGCCCACCACCAGGAAGACCCACCACAGGCGCGTGCCCGAATAATACTCCATCTTGATGACGATGGGGTGGAATAGCCCGATGATGAGGAAGGTGCCAACCGCGATGATGATTCCGGTAAAATACATTTCCTTATAGATTATTTCTGAAAAGCAAGTGCTGCACCGATGGCTGTGCAATACTCCGAGAACTTGGGGATGTGGAAACGCACGCCATAGAGTTTCTCCAAGGCGGGGAATACCTCTTTGCACTGGGGCAGGAGCGAGAGGTTGCCAATGAGCACCATGTCGCGGCAGCCAGTGCCCTGTGCAGCCAGCACGGCCGCCGAGCCGATGCTCTGCAGTACCATATAGATAAGACCGCAAGCGATGTCCTCCTTCGAGGCGTCGTTCTTTGCGCGGGCGAAGATGCTGGCCGTGGCCTCCATGGGCAGTCCGGGCAGCGGCTGTGCCGAGATGTCGCCGATGAGCAAGTTCACATGACTGATGTCGCCCTGCATGGCCAGTGCCGACACCTGCTTGATGTCGCTCGTGTTCAACATGATGCGCGACAGGCCCTGCAGCGTTCCACCGCCGATGCCGATGCCGCCGATGTGGCGGATGTCGTTACCGCCCTGGCACATCACGAACGAGGTGCCGGTGCCCATCGACACCACCATGGCATGGTCAAGATGGCTCTCGTAGATGGCTCCCAGCGCGTCGGCCACAAACTCGTCGCAGCGGCTCGTGGCCACGCCATACACATCGTTCTTCACGTAGGCCGCCCCAACGCCCGTCAGCATCACGTGCTCCACGTTGTCCAGCTCAATGTTGTTGTCGTGCAGATACTTGCCAAAAGCCCCATAGAGCGAAGTGATGGGGTCGGCGGCACTGATGCGGAGGGGCGACGACGGTTTGCCGTCGACCAAGCCCACAATCTTCGTGGTGGAGATACCCACGTCTATTCCAATGATGATTCCCATGGTTATTTTCGTTTTTGCGATTTGCGAAATGAATACTGTCTTTTTCGGTCTTATCTCACGGTGATGTGGAAGCAGGGCTGCCGCACCTCGTATTTGATATAGCAGCGTCCTTGCTGCCGCATGTCGCGCAGCACCTCGCTGAGCACGTATTTCAGCTTGTCGTCGGTCGTTTTCTTGGAGGCCACGACGGGCGTGTACTGGTTGTAGTTGATGTCGAAGGTGGTGCCATAGAGGTGGCACGAGCGCTCGGTGGCGTTCTTGTTCGAGACCTGAAGCTTTTTCACGTCGGCTTCGGTACGCAGCACGCTGCTCACCACCATGCGGTGCAGTGGCAGCCCTTTCACTTGCAACGAGTCGAAGAACGCGCGGCCGATGTCCTCAAGCAGGATGGCGGCGCGGGGCACCAGATAGGGGATGCTGGCGTCGAGGTGGGCCATGGAGTAGTAGGGCGACATGGCCATGAACACCAGTTCGTCCTTACGCTGTTCGGCATCGTCGCGGTCGCGTACAGGCTTCACGCCCCACTGCTCGGCAGCAAGCAGTTGCACATGGTTGCTGTCGGGGAAGGTCTCGGCATAGCCGGGCACGCTCTTGATGGGGTGGGGCAACCCACCCCCCACCCCTCCCGTACGGGAGGGGGGGCTATATAGTTTTGCTGTAGCAAAAGTAACCAAGCTCCCCTCCCGCACGGGAGGGGCTGGGGGTGGGTTTTTGGGGGTGAGGCCGTTGCTTGGGGCAATGCCTGGGAAGATGCAGCGCACCAGCGCCAGCACCATCACCACCACGCCCAGCGTCTGCACATACCGATGCTTCAGTAGTTTCGTTGCCATTTCGACTCGCAAAGGTACGAAGAAATTTTGAAATACACCACATTTCTTCTGAAAAAAGCCTTTTCGGCTTTCCCGTTTCACCTTTTTGGGGGGCTTATAGGTTTTGTATGAAGACAAAATCTTCGGGAAATGGCCTGTTTCAAGTATGCCATTTCGCGTCCGAAAAAAAGTCGTACGACTTTTTCAAAAAAAGCGTTGACTTTTTGAAAAATCTCAACGACTTTTTTCAAAAAGTCAACGCCAAATTTTTCCGCCCTGGCGCTTCAGCATTTTTATGATGTGGAATGGGAGTTTTTTTCTTACTCCCACTCAATAGTGCCGGTTGGTTTCGGGGTGAGGTCGTAGAGTACACGATTCACGCCGGGCACCTCGGTGATGATGCGCTGGGTGATGTGGTGCAGGAGCGAGTATGGAATCTCCTCGATGGTAGCTGTCATGGCATCGCGTGTGTTCACGGCACGGATGATAACGGGCCAGTCCCAGCTGCGCTTGTTGTCCTTGACGCCGGTGGACTTGTAGTCGGGCACGATGGTAAAGTACTGCCATACCTTGCCCTCCAAGCCGTTCTTGGCAAACTCCTCGCGAAGAATGGCATCCGACTCGCGCAAGGCCTCCAGACGATCGCGGGTGATAGCCCCCGTGCAACGAACACCCAGACCAGGACCTGGGAAGGGCTGACGGAACACCATGTTATCAGGCAGTCCGAGTTCCTTACCTACCACACGCACCTCATCCTTGAAGAGTAGTTTGATGGGCTCTACCAACTCGAATTGCAAGTCTTCGGGCAGACCGCCTACGTTGTGGTGTGACTTCACGGGACCAGACTCCACGATGTCGGGATAGATGGTACCCTGAGCCAAGAAGCTGATGCCTTCCTGCTTGCGGGCCTCTTCCTCGAATACACGGATGAACTCAGCGCCGATAATCTTGCGTTTCTGCTCAGGGTCGGAGATGCCAGCGAGTTTGTCGAGGAAACGGTCGGTGGCATCAACATACACCAAATTGGCATCCAGTTCATCGCGGAACACGCGTACCACCTGCTCGGGCTCGCCTTTGCGCAGCAGACCGTGATTCACATGAACAGACACCAGCTGCTTCCCCACTGCCTTGATGAGGAGGGCTGCCACCACCGATGAGTCAACACCGCCGGATAGGGCCAGAAGTACCTTCTTGTCACCAATCTGAGCACGCAGCTCGCTGATCTGTTCTTCAATAAATTTCTGCGCCAGCGCGGGAGTTGTAATGCGCTCCATCGAGGCCGGACGTACGTTACCAGTTGTCATAAAACTATGTATTAATTATTCGTGAATGATTTGTTCAGTTGATTTACTCCCACTCGATGGTTGCTGGTGGCTTTGAGGAGATGTCGTAGCAGACGCGGTTGACGCCGCGCACCTTGTTGATGATTTCGTTCGACACACGGGCCATGAAGTCGTAGGGCAGATGAGCCCAGTCGGCGGTCATGGCATCGGTGCTGGTGACGGCGCGCAGGGCCACGGGATGCTCATAGGTGCGCTCGTCGCCCATCACGCCCACGCTGCGAACGGCAGAGAGCAGGATGGCACCAGCCTGCCAAATCTTGTCGTAGAGCAGTTCGCCGTCGGGGCAGACATACTTGAGCATGCTGCTGATGTAAATATCGTCGGCATCCTGCAGGATGCGCACTTTCTCAGGGGTGATGTCGCCGAGGATGCGCACGGCCAGACCGGGGCCGGGGAAGGGATGGCGCTTGATAAGGCGCTCGGGCATCTGCAACTGATAGCCCACGCGGCGAACCTCATCCTTGAAAAGCCATTTCAGCGGTTCGCAGAGCTGCAGGTGCATCTCCTTGGGCAGACCGCCCACGTTGTGGTGGCTCTTGATAACCTTGCCCGTGATATTGAGACTCTCTATGCGGTCAGGGTAGATGGTGCCCTGGGCCAGCCATTTGGCATCGACAATCTTCTTTGCCTCGGCGTTGAACACCTCCACAAAGTCGCGGCCAATGATCTTGCGCTTCTGCTCGGGGTCGGTGACGCCAGCCAAATCGGCAAAGAACTTTTGCGAAGCATCCACGCCGATGACATTCAGTCCCAAGCCCTGATAGGCTTCCATCACCTGCTGGAACTCGTTCTTGCGCAGCATGCCGTGGTCGACGAAGATACAGGTGAGACGATTGCCGATGGCACGGTTGAGGAGCACGGCGCAGACGCTGGAGTCGACGCCGCCCGAGAGGCCGAGGATGACGCGGTCGTCGCCCAACTGTTCTTTCAGTTCGGCCACGGTGGTGTCGACAAACGAGGCGGCGCTCCACTCCTGACGACTTCCGCAAATATCAACCACGAAATTCTTCAGCAGTTGCTTGCCTTGCAGGGTGTGGAACACTTCGGGATGGAACTGTACGGCGAAGATAGGAGCCTCACCCCCAACCCCTCTCCGATTGGAGAGGGGAGTGGATAGACTCTTTCCTTGTTGCTGCCGCATGGTGTATATACTCCCCTCTCCAATCGGAGAGGGGCCGGGGGTGAGGCTGAAGGCGGCGTATTTCACATCCTTCGTAGATGCAATGCAATGGAAGCCTTCGGGGATGGCGGTGATGGTGTCGCCGTGGCTCATCCACACCTGCGAGTTCTGTTCAAAGTCCTTGAAAAGCGGGCAGGTGGTGTCGACGGTTTCCAGATTGGCGCGGCCATACTCCCGGCTGTCGGCTTTCTCAACCTTGCCCCCCAAGGCGTGCGAGATGAATTGCGCTCCGTAGCAGATGCCCAAGACGGGTACCTTGCCTACGAATTGGGCGAGGTCGACCTTAAAAGCTTCCGGGTCGTGGACGGAGTAGGGCGAACCGCTCAGGATGACGCCGATGATGGAACCCGACTGCAAATCTGCCTCAACGGTGTGAAACTTGTTGTAGGGCAGGATTTCGCAGAAGGTGTCGAGTTCGCGCAAGCGGCGGCCAATGAGCTGGGTGGTCTGCGAACCGAAGTCGAGGATGATGATTTTCTGCATATCTATGCCCCCTAAGTTAGGGGGATGGGGGTCTGAACAGACGTTACCAGACTTTTTATTATTGATTACTACAGGGATTCTGCGCCTGTTCAGACCCCCTGCCCCCTAACTTAGGGGGTAAAGGTCTCGGCCTCTGCCAGCGTGTCGAGCTTGCCCACGTCGAGCAGGCGAAGGTCGTCTTTCATCAGTCCCACAATGTGCGAGCGGTGGCAGACGGAGAGGTAGAAGTCGATGATGGGGAAGCGCTCGGGGAAGCGCTCCATGAGGGGGAAGAGACGGGGCGAGAACGAGTGGATGCCAGAGAAAGCAAATTGATTCAGCGGCTCGCCATGCTGCGACAGGCCCGTGCGGCGCACATACTCGAAGGGGCTTTTGATTTCGCCCGTCTCCACATTTGTCCATCCCATGAGGCGCATGGCATTGTCGAAGAGCAGATAGCGCTTGGTCTTGCGGCGGCTTACCAGCAGAACGGCATCTTCGTCGGGCAGATGCTGCCGCGCAAACCAGCCGTAATCGACGTTGTCGAGGATGTCGACGTTGTGGATGAGGATAGGGTCGTCGAGGTCGAATAGATGCTGGGCCTTCTTCAGCGCGCCTCCCGTTTCGAGCAGCTGAGGCGTTTCGTCGCTGAAGCTGACCATGGGCGCATAGTCGCTGGCGGCCACATGGTCGATGATTTGCTGGGCGAAGTGGTGAACGTTGACCACAAAGCGTTGGTAGCCGTGCAGTCGCAGACGGTCGACAACGATGTCGAGGAGCGGACGGCCACCCACGGGCACCAGGGCCTTCGGCATGGTGTCGGTAAGCGGCTTCAGGCGAGTGCCCATGCCCGCAGCGAGAATCATGGCTTGCTTCATAATGGGTTCCAGCCTTGTGCTTTCAGTTCAAACTCCTGCCCGTCGCGAGCCACGAGCACATGGCCGAAGCGCAGCTCGGTGATGTGTCCGATGAGATGTACGTCTTCCACTTCCTTGATGCGCTCCAGGTCGCCGATGGGCACGGTGAAGAGCAGTTCGTAGTCTTCGCCGCCGTTGAGGGCGCAGGTGGTGACGTTCATGTTCAGCTCCTCAGCCATCACGGCGGTCTGGTAGTCGATGGGCAGCTCTTTCTCGAAGATGCGGCATCCCACGCCCGATTGTTTGCAAATGTGCATCAGTTCGGATGAAAGTCCGTCGCTGATGTCCATCATGGCCGTTGGCCGTATGCCGGCTTGGCGCAGCTTAGCTACGATGTCGCCACGGGCTTCGGCCTGTAGTTGGCGCTGCAGCAGGTATTCCTTTCCGCTGAAGTCGGGTTGGAAATCGTCGAGCGTCGACAGTTTTGCGTTGAGCGCCTTTAGCCTCTTTTCGTCGCCAGCCGCTTTGGCCTGTGCCATTTGCTTCCTCAGTTCGTCTGTCTGGCTGTAGTACACGCTTTTTTCGCGTTCCAGCAGTTGCAGGCCCATGTAGGCGGCGCCCAGGTCGCCAGATACGCAGACGAGGTCGGTGTTGTGTGCGCCGTTGCGATAGACGATGTCTTCCTGCCGAGCTTCGCCGATGCAGGTGATGCTGATGGCCAGCCCGGTATAGCTGCTGGTGGTGTCGCCGCCCACGATGTCGACGCCCCACTTCTGGCATGCCAGTCGCAGCCCTTCGTAGAAGAGTTCAATGTCTTCGACGGTGAAGCGCTTGCTGATGGCCAGCGAGACGGTCATCTGCCGGGGTGTGCCGTTCATGGCGAAGATGTCGCTGATGTTCACCATGGCCGACTTATAGCCCAGGTGCTTCAGGTCGGTATAGGTCAGGTCGAAGTGCACGCCCTCCATCAGCATGTCGGTGGTGACGAGCACTTGGCTCTGCGGATAGTTCAGCACGGCGCAGTCGTCGCCCACGCCTCGTAGGGTGCTGGCGTTCTGTGGGGTGATGTCTTTGGTGAGTCGGTCGATGAGTCCAAATTCGCCGAGGGATGCTATTTCCATTCGATGCAGTCTATTTGAAGGTGATGGTATGGGGCTTGTTGGAGCTTGGCTTATCGTTGCGTGGCCGGTGCTCTTCTTTGCCGGTGACGAGGGTGCTGTTGCGCGAGTTCTTGCGAACATAGCCGGTGATGATGTCGTTGAAGCGCTCGGCCTGCTCGTCCTGCATGAACTGAATGTCCACGGGCAGCACGTAGAGATGTTGGCGCACCTCGTCGGAGAGGCCTTCGGCCAGCAGCAGTCTTGTCACGTCTTTCTCGGTGGTGACGATGAGCTTGTCCTTGGCTGACATTTGCGCAAAGGTGTCGTTGATTTGTTGCACATCGCGGCGGCTAAAGTCGTGGTGGTCGGCAAAAGCCATGGGGGTGATGTTGCTGGTATAAGGAGCCAGGTCTTCCTGCAGCTGTCGGGGCGAGGCAATGCCGGTGAGCAACAGCACGGGGCGGTCTTTCAGGTCGTTGAGTGCGATGTCGTCGGCTTGGGCGAAGACAGGGTGCAGGTCGGCATAGTGCAGCGTGGTGAAGAACAGGTGCTGGTAGGGATAGAGGTTCATGGCCTTGGTAATGACGCGAAACTCCATGGGCTTCAAGCTCTTGGGACACTTCGTCACAATCACGATGTCGGCCCTGTTCTTGCTCTTCACCGTCTCGCGCAGCCGGCCGGCGGGCAACAGCTTGTCGTAGATGATGAGTCGGTGATAGTCGACCAGCAAAATGTTGATGCCAGGCTTTACATAGCGGTGCTGGAAGGCATCGTCGAGCAGCACCACGTCGAGCTGCTCATCGTTGTCGGTGAGCTGTTGGATGCCGCGCACGCGTTTCTTGTCGACGGCCACGCTGATGTCGGGAAACTTGCGCTTCATCTGCAAGGGTTCGTCGCCGATGTCATTCACAGTGCTGTTGTTGGTGGCCAGCAGGTAGCCACTGGTCTTGCGCTTGTAGCCCCTGCTGAGCACGGCCACGTGGAACTTTTGGCGCAGCAGTCGCACCAAGTATTCCACATGTGGCGTCTTGCCCGTTCCGCCCACAGTGATGTTTCCCACTGCGATGACGGGCACGCTGAAGGCTTGGCTTTTCAGCAGCCCTACATCGAAGCAGAAATTCCTCATGCCCACGGCGGCTCCATAGAGCCAGCTCAGGGGCAGGAGTGATTCCTTTATTTTGATATAGTCGCCTTCCATGCTTTTATCGTTTCCTTATTGAATCTCCACCGAGAAGGGCAAGCGGGCCTGCAGACGGTTGCGCACTTGGTCTTGGCGCAGCTGCATGATGGGCTCGTAGAGGTCGCCCAAAGCCTGGCGCAGCTGGGTGTCGAGATAGCTGTCGGTGCGCTTCTCTTTGTTGAAGAGCTGCTCTATCCAACTGGTTTTGGCAGGATAGGCGGTGGAGTGATATTCTGTGAGATTGGCCAGCTCGGCGGCTTTCTTCACTGCGTCGTCGAGCGAGCCCAGCTGGTCCACCAGCTTGATGCCCAGGGCGTCGGTGGCCAACCACACGCGGCCCTGTGCAATCTCGTTCACCTGGTCGCGGGTCATGCCGCGCCCATCGGCCACGATGTCGAGGAAGTTAACGTATCCACGGTCGGTGTAGCCTTGCAGATAGCGCATCTCGTCGCTATTGTCCGAGCCAAAGATCAGGTTGGTCTCATAATCGGAGTATTTGTTGGTGGTGACGCCGTCCCAGGTGACGCCCAGCTTGTCGGTCACCAGCCCGCTGAAGTTGGGGATAAGTCCGAAGATGCCAATGCTGCCGGTGATGGTGGTAGGCTCGGCCACGATGTAGTTGGCGCCACAACTGATCATATAGCCTCCCGATGCGGCCAAGCCGCCCATCGACACCACCACGGGCTTCTTCAGCTTCAGCTGCTGTATGGCGTGCCATATCTGCTCAGAGGCTATGGCGCTGCCGCCGCCGCTGTTCACGCGCAGCACCACGGCCTTCACGTCGTCGTCCTCAGCCAGCTTCGTCAGGTCGTTAGCAGTGGTGCTGCCCACGATGTTGTGGCCGGTGGAGAGTCCGCTCACCAGTTCGTCGACAATCTCGCCATAGGCATAGTACACGGCCACCTCGTCGCCCTTTTCCCTGACGCGCTTGGCGGGCTTCAGGTTGAGCATGTCGTCGAGCGACAGCTGGTTGATGTTGTCGTCATCGCCGATGCCCAGCTGGCGGCGCACCACCTGCTTCATCTGCTCGGGATAGAAGACGCGGTCGATAAGACCGGCCTTTAGGTAGTCGTCGACGGTGGCGAAGAGCATGATGCTGTCGTTGGCCAGCGCGTCCAGACGCTCGGCGCTCAGCTTGCGGCTGTCGGCCATCTGCTGTGTCCACTGCCCCCAGATGCCCTTCATGTAGGCCTCGCGCTGTTCGCGGTCCTCGGCGCTCATGTCCTTGCGGGTGACGCTCTCCACGTAACTCTTGTATTTGCCCACGCGGGCGGCCTGGTATTTCACGCCCAGCTTCTCGTAGAGGCCGGTGAGGTAGTAGCCCTTGGCGCCCATGCCCTTGAAGTCGATCATTCCCGTCTTGTTCAGGAAGAGCGAGTCGGCCACCGAGCTAATGTAGTACGAGGCCTGCATCATCTCGTCGGCGTAGGCAAAGACCCACTTTCCGCTTTTCTTGAAGTCTTGCAGGGCGTTGCGTATCTGCTGGGCCGTGGCGGGCGAGTCGAAGGTGGCGGCGCCGCCCTCGATGTAGATGCCTTTGATGTTCTCCTCGTCGCGTGCCAAGCGTATGGCTTTCAGGATGTCGTCGAGGCCCAAGGCGTCCACGCCTGCCGTGCTGATGAGTGCAGCCAGCGGACCGGCATCGTCGGCGCGCTCGCTCACCGTTCCGTTCAGCTTCAGCACGAACACCGAGTTCTCGGCGGCCTTCACCTTAGAGTCGCCGCCCGACAGCATTCCCATGAAGGTGAGGGCTCCTAGCAGGAAGGCGATGATGGTCAATACGATGATGCCACATATCGTGGCCAGCATGTACTTGAAAAAGTCTTTCATATCCAGTTGAAATTTGTTGATGGTTGTTTTGGTTGGCAAAGTTACACATTTTATGCGAACTGACCAAAAATGCAAGCCTAATTTTTGTTTCAGTTCACTCTCACCACGACCTGCGTAGGAAACATATACGCTGGGTCGCCACGCTCAGCGAGGGTGTTTCGCAGCGTCGAGGCATGGCGTTTCGCTTTTCCTTTGAAGAGCGTTCTTCCTTGATGTACAATCTTTACCGGCTTGTCGAGGTCGGCCATCTCATCGTTGAGGCCGATGGTGAGTTCCGTATAGTCGCAGCGCAGGATGTTGATGGTGTTGCCCTGCAACTCGGCCCGCACCTCCTTGCCTCTGGCCAGTTCTTCCTTGGGGGCGGTAAGCCAGTAGAAGTGTTGGTGCAGTTCCTCTTCCTGTCGCCAAACAATCTTGGTGGGGTAGGGGTTGCGTTCATGACGGGCCATCCACTCCACGGCTGCGGCATCTTCCAAGTCCATCCAATGGCCTTTCCCTTTCACGATGTGGCCTTCGAAGATGTAGCCGTCGGCATCGGCGCGATGCAGGGAGTCCATCTCGTTGATGCGCTCCTGGCATCGCTTGTTGCGGTCGTAGGCGGCATCCTGCTCGCCGCACCAAATCATGAATGGCGTGTTGCGCAGGTTCAGCAGTGACACGTCGCCCGGGTGGCCAGCCATCATCGATGCTGCAGCCCACGTGTCGGCCATTCGCGGGGCCATTCGCCACACGGCGTCGCCTCCAGCCGAATAGCCCATGAGGTACACTTTGTTGGGGTTGACGTTGAAGCAAGCCACTGCCATCTGGATGATGCGCCTGTAGAAGTCGTCAATCCCGCCAATGAAATGCATGTTCCATGCGTCGACGGGTGCTCTTGGGCACAGATACACGCTGTTGGCGGGATGGTAGAGCCGCCACTGGTTCTGCCATTGGCTGTCGTTCAGCGCTTTCGGCGCGCCGCCACCGCCGTGCAGCGAGATGAAGAGTGCACGGCCGTCGGCGGGTTCGTCGCCTATCAACTCCGAGTGCAGGGGCATGGTCAGCGTGTCGATTTGCAGCCTTTGGGAGGCCAGCGTCTCGGCAAAGGCCGTGCGCAGGGAGTCCTTCCAGGCTTCCTTCAGCATGGCGGCCATCTGCTGGGACGCTTGCGCCGACAGCGCACGCTCACTTTTGTCTTTGGCATAGATGCCCGTCGGCATCACCAGCAGTATTACTGCCAGCCACCATCGAAATATCATATTGAACTTCATGTTGGAAGATATAATCATATAGGTTGTACAAGTTAGTGTGCCCATTTATTGAACAACAAATGCCGCGCTTCCTACTTGGCGCCTGCAAAATTATGAAGAAAATAATTATTTCGCGTACACTCCCGACTAAACTATGTTAAATGCGCTCGTTTTAGGAAACAGCAATGGCTGTTTTTCAGCCGGGTAACGCCCTTCAAAATTTCGGTAACGACTTTTTTAAAAAAGGTAACGCTTTTTTAAAAAATCTCGTACGAGATTTTTTGGGCGCCTATCATCTGCCTTTTTAGGGGAATTCTTATACTACTTTTTCTGTTCGTGAATAAATGATAGATGCAGTAGAAACCGCCTATACGCAAACGTTTGCATAGCCAAAGTTTTAGATTGTTGAAAAAATGTCTTCGTATTTTTCAAAGAATAAGTATTTTTGCAAGATAATTCAAAACCTATTTATTATATGTAAATATTATGAAGAGACTATTTACTTCTATCATGATGTGTTTGGCCAGTATCTGCATGATGGCACAAGGCTGGCCGGCAAACTATGGCGGCGTGATGCTGCAAGGGTTCTATTGGGACTATTATGATGATGCTGACTGGGGCACATGGAATGCACTGAAAGGTCAGGCAAACGACCTTGAGGGCTACATCGACCTGATTTGGGTGCCCAACTCTGCACGTACAAAGAACGATTATTGTGTGGAACATGCTGCGACCGAAGGCAATGGGTGGCTGAAGGACATGGGCTACATGCCTTGTTGGTGGCTGAACCACGACAACACTATCTTTGGCGATACTGAAGATCTGAAATCGATGATCAACACCTATAAAGAAAAAGGTATCGGCATCATCGAGGACGTGGTGATTAACCACAAGAATGGACAAAACGACTGGTGCGACTTCCCCAACGAGGAAGTGATAGTTGGCGATAAAACCTACAAACTGAACTGGTCGCTGGCAGACATCTGCAGGAATGATAACGGCGGATATGTTAGTACGATGTTTGACGTTACGGGTGCTTACGATACAGGCGATGATTTCGACGGCTGTCGCGACCTAGATCATACTGGTGCCAACGTGCAGCAGAACGTCAAGACCTACCTCGACTATCTGCAGAAGGAGCTGGGTTATGCTGGCTTCCGCTACGACATGGTGAAGGGCTACGGTCCTCAGTATGTTGGTATTTACAATGCATACGCCAAGCCCACTTTCTCTGTTGGTGAGTTTTGGGACAACTGGGACGGAGTTACATGGTGGATCAACGGCACCAAGCAGAACGGAGTCGTTCAGTCGGCAGCTTTCGACTTCCCCTTGAAATTCTTAATCAACAATGCCTTTACGGGGGACTTCAATCAAAGTGCCCTGAACACGCAGGGTATGGCTGGCAGTTCTGAATACCAGCGCTACTCAGTCACATTCGTCGATAACCACGACACCTATCGCGACGGCTCTTGCATGAGCAACACAAGCCATGTGTTGGCTGCCAATGCCTTTATCCTGGCCATGCCTGGCACACCCTGCATCTTCCTGCCCCACTGGAAGATGTACAAAAAAGCGCTCAAGAAGATGATTGTTGCTCGCAAGGCTGCTGGCATAACTAACCAGAGCAGTTTCAAGAAGTTGGACATGGAGGGTGGCATCGGCTTTGAGGTGGATGGCACCAACGGCAACAAGGTGCTGGTCACGCTGGGATATGTTACGGGCGGCATTCCGTCAGGGTATAAAGTGGTGGTGTCAGGAGATGCCGTGAACCACGATTTCTGTTTCTACGTCAACGAAGGCCTTGAGGTGCCTGAAATCAATGAACCCGAAGAGCAGAACTCCATCCGCGTATATCTTGCACAAACAGATAATATTATGAACTCCAGTCTTCACGTATGGAATAATAATGGTAATCTAACAGGACAATGGGGTGCTGCGACACAGAATATTGGTTATCTGCTTACAGATGCTGGATCGAAAGACATGTATCCTGCAGGAACGGCGTATATTAATGGCCAAGCATGGTACTACGTCACCTTCCCAAATCAGGAAAAAATAAATTTGGTTTTGCACAATCAAGATGGGCAAACAGCTGATATTGTAGACATCACTACTGACATATTCCTCTCTTATGCAGGAGGATCAAATTGTACTGATCTTACTTCAAGCTTTGCAGGTTATCCGCAGGCTTGGTATGAAGAGGGGGAGATATGCGCCTTCTTTGTTGATGATGCCAATTGGGGAAATATACATGCCTGGGCATGGCGGGGAAATGACAATTATACAGGAGGCAACTGGCCAGGCCAAGCTTGTACTTTTCTTGGTTACAATGAATTTGGTGGAAAGATTTACAAGTGGACCTATACGGGAGATCAGACAACTGTTCCCGAGAAGATTATCTTTAACAAAGGCAGCAATGAGAAACAGACCGCAGACTGTGACTTCAAAAACGGTGCATGGTACAACACTTCTAATATAGGAGAAAACAAGTCGCCTGTTAGCACTGCTGTTGCGCCCAGCACGGAAATCTCCATTGCCGCATTGGGTAATCCCACTACAGCCACCAACTGGAACGGTAAGAGTGAGAAAGTGGCTGAGAATACTGGAGACGAAATGTCGAAGGCGTTCTCATTGGCTGCTGGCAACTACATCGTCCAAGCTATCGTGCGCGGCACGAATGGCGGTAGCGTAATGCTCACAGCTAACAATAATACTGCTTCGGTAGGCTTGACGGGACTCGACGGTGCTTCTTCCACGGTTCAAACCAACGGCATCATAGAGAAATACGCTACGGGAGCCAATAACGGTTGGCAGAAAGTTGAAGTGGCCTTCACGCTGGACAATGCCGAGAAAGTGACGGTAACGCTGTCCTCCGCTGCCTCCACTTGGCAGCTGGGTGCCCTGAAGGTGCTGCCCGGCACCACCATGACCAAGGCTACTACGGGCGTTGATTTGGCCAACAACACCTTTGTTGACGTGAGGGGCACTAACGACTTCAGCTTCTTTGAGCGCGGAGAAAATCCGAATGCCCTCATCAAGGCTGCGGCTGGCACGCTGCCTGCCCTGTTGCCCTATAACGTGATAGTGGATGGCACCTGCGCCAACTTGAATCTGACCGATGACAACTTTAGCTTTAAGAGCAACGAGGTCTTTACTGCAATGGCTGTAAGTTACGACCGCCAATTCACCGAGGGGCAAAGCTCCACCATCTGTCTGCCCTTCGCACTTACTGCCGACGAAGCAGAGGATGCAGGCACGTTCTGGGCTCTGGGCAGTTATGACTCAACAACAGGAAACATCAACTTCGTAAAGGTGGAAGAACCTGCTGCTAACACACCCTATATCTTCGTGGCAAAAGCAAATGGCAGGCCATTCGCTTCGATGTCAGGCAAGGTGGTACCCGCCTCTTCACTGGAGCCGGTGACGAAAGGTAACATCAGCTTTGTTGGTGTTAACGAGCGTAAGGCCCTAAAGTCGGAGGCCCAAGGCACAACCTACTACGGCTTTAGCGGTAATGCATTCGTTAAGGTAGGCACTAATAAGGGAGCAAACATCAATCCCTTCCGCGCCTATCTGCAGACTGCCTCTCCGCTGCAAGCCCGTATGGCTGTAACGTTCGATGGTGAGGACGACGGCATGATGGGTGTTCAGGATGTGACTCCCGCTCAGGAGCATGTGAAGCAGCAGCCCGTCTACAACCTGGGAGGACAGCGAATGAAGACGCCCCAGAAGAAGGGACTCTACATCATTGGCGGCAAGAAATATTTTGTGAAATGATAAACCATACGAATTATGAATAAGAAAAATTATATGTCTCCAAACACCGAGATTGTTTATTTGAGGGCTAAGCATTGTCTGTTGGGTATCTCTGCAGAAAACTCGATGAATGTAAATGCCAAAAATGCGTCTTCAATAGATGACGGCAGTGACTTGGATTAGCCTCGGCTCAGATAAAAACAGAAAGTTTAGGCGTAACTCCCTCATGATAGGCAGTGCTCCATAGCTTTTAGTACTATAAATACAAAGACGATGAAACACTATTTGAAGACACTGGAGGACACCATCCGTCGACAATGGGTTCAGAAAGCGCTCTGTGACTACGAGGGAGACTCCTTTACGTATGCAGATGTGGCGAAAAGCATCGAGCAGTTTCGGATTTTCCTTGCTGAGGCTGGTATCACCAAGCGCAGCAAGATAGCCATCTGTGCGCGGAACTGTGCACGCTGGGCTATGACGTTCTGGGACATCAACGTCAACGAATGTGTGGCGGTTCCGCTCCTGGCTGATTTCCATCCCAACAGCATCTGCACTTTCACGCACCACTCCGACAGCGTGTTGCTTTTCACCGACAAGGATATATGGGAAAAGCTTCATCCTGGGCAGATGCCCAATCTCAAGGCCGCCATCAACGTGAAGGACGGATCGATGCTCTGGCATCGCGATGAGAAGGTGGCCAAGGCATGGGAGCGGCGCGAGAAAGTCTACGCGGCGAAGCATCCCAAGGGACTCAAGCGAGAGCAGATTTCGTTTCCCACGGACAATATGGACAAGCTGGCCATCATCAACTACACGTCGGGAACCACCGGCAACCCCAAAGGCGTGATGCTCACCTACGGCGCCATTTCAGACACCGATGAGTTCAGCAACAGCCATTTCCCCAACCAGCCCGGCGAGACCATCGTCTCCATGCTCCCCATGGCTCACATGTACGGACTGGCCATCGAGTTCATCCATCCCAATGTGGACGGCGTGACGGTCTATTTCCTTGGCAAGACGCCCTCGCCCTCGACGCTTCTCAAAGCCATGAAGAAGGTGAAGCCCTATATGGTGGTCACGGTGCCGCTTGTGATGGAAAAGGTGTATGCCAATGCCATCAAGCCTGCGCTCGACAAGATGAAGTGGCTGATGGTCGTGCCACAAGCCCGGAAAGGGATTTACAGGTTGGCCCGGAAAAAGGTGTTGGCAGCCTTTGGCGGGCAGGTGCGTGGCTTCATCATGGGCGGCGCAGCCCTGAAGCCCGAGGTGGAAGACTGTTTCACCAAGATACGTCTGCCCTATACCGTGGGCTATGGGATGACCGAAGCCTGCCCCCTGCTGGGGTGGGAGTGGTGTACGGAGTTCGTGCCCGGTTCGTGCGGCAAACCCGTGCACGACCTTCGCATCAATTCCGAAGATCCAATGAACGTCCCTGGGGAGATACAAGTTCGCGGCAACAACATCACCATTGGTTATTACAAGAATCCCGAAGCCAATGCTGCCGCGTTTACCGACGATGGATGGTTCCGCACAGGCGACCTGGGCTTGATTGATGGAGAGAACAACATTTTCATTCGCGGCCGCATCAAGTCAATGATTCTGAACTCTTCTGGGCAAAACATCTATCCCGAAGAGTTGGAGGCCGTGCTGTCGGGCTGCCCCTACGTGAGCGAATCGCTGGTGGTGGAGCGCAAAGGAAAGCTGGTTGCCCTGGTCTATCCCGAGATACCCGACGACCTGGACGAGCAGACACGGTCGAAGATTCCGGAGCTTATCCGTGCCACCGCCAACAAGTCGCTTCCTGTCTACAGCAAGATCAATGAAGTGCAACTCGTTGACACGCCTTTTGAGAAGACGCCGAAGATGAGCATCAAGCGCTATTTGTATCGGTAGGCCCGCTTGTATCAAAAAAACTTTCGGTTTTCGTGCAAGATTTAAGCGTTTCGGCGTTTCTATTTGTAGAAACATTTAGAAAAAAGCTATGAAACGAATGAAGGAAACAATCTTGATGATGCTGGCCGTATGCCTTTTTGCGGCCTGCTCGAGTAGTGACGACGATGAAGTCTTTGGAACCGGACTATCTGGAAAATGGGACTTGGTGGAAGTTCAGGATGGCCCTGATGGGATGTGCGTGGACGGGTATACCTGCCAATATCCGTCGGGTACTGTCGTCATCGAACTAAATGGAAACGGAAAGATTGTCTTCAACTACGAGGATGGAAAAGTAGAGACGCTGGATTATTCTCTTCCTGAAAATCAAAAGCAATATGGCGGCTCCACGCTGCCAGTGTTGATGATTGGCGAAGTGCCTTTCGGATATGCCATTGAGCGAAACAGACTGAAGCTCCACTACTGTGGCCTCTATTTATGCAACCATATACCAGCTACATTTGTATTCAAACGGACGAAATGACAATCTAAAGAAAAAGTCATTTGTTTCGGGAATAATATCTTTTTCGTGTTTTTTTTGAAGGCGGACGCCTTCCAAAATTTTGCGATCTGTACGGTTGGAATGGCATCGTGAATGAAAACAGAAAATACAGCTTGATTTTTCGAAACGATTTTTCCTAATTGCCTATAATTTTGCTCACGAAGTCAAGTTTCGCAAGTACTTTGCGCAGCCCCGGCTCGGGTCTCATAACCACCGTCGCGTTTCACGACGGTGGTTTTGCTCCATACACAGATATGCGACTTTGTGACATGTGACTTTGTGACATTAAGGAGGTTGAATATGGTGGGGAGAAAAAGAGTGTATTGTATTTTATATATTATTAATA
>JAFZSR010000100.1 GCA_017619275.1 Prevotella sp.
AATGATAAATGATAAAACGATGCGCTTCATGATAAATGATATTACTTTAGTTCTACCTTGATGGACTGGCTGCACTCGGTGATGGGCACGTAGACGGTGGTGAGGCGGCGCTGTGCGTCGTAGTTCCACACGCCGTTGCTGCATTTCGTTCCGTTGATGCTGACTGCCTGCGGGCGCTCGGTTCCAAGGAACTCCACGGTGTAGGCGCGCTTTTGGGGCATCCCCTTGAAGCGGCCCTGGCGAGGTTCAATGGTGAGCGTGCTGCCCTGATGGCGCATGGTGGTCGTAGTGTATTCGCCGTTCTTGTAGGCCTCGGTGTCGCCCTCGTCTTCATAGAGCGAGGTCTGTCCGTCGGCACCCGGCACCACCTTCACAATGAGTCGGTCGGGGCGTGTGTTCAGGTTGAGCATGGGCGGATTGTTCACGATGATGCTGCCAGCCCTGTAGAAATAGGGAATCTCGGGCTGGGCGTAGCTGTCGGTGAAGACGCGGTTGCCCTCTTTCACCTCGCCACGGCACACGTCGTACCAGCGTCCTTCGGGCAGCCAGGTCTTGCGCGTGGCCTTGCCATCGGCACCCGACGGGCTGACCACGGGTGCCACCAGAATGTCGTCGCCAAACAGGTATTCGTCTTCATAGAGGTAGCTCTCGTTCTGCTCGGGCCACTCGTAGTAGAGCGGTCGGCAGAGGCTCACGCCCGTGTCGTAGGCCTGTCGGCAGGCGGTGTAGATGTAGGGCATGAGGGCGTAGCGCAGCTTTACCGTCTCGAGCAGCAGGGGGAAGTTGTCGTACTTCCAGATGCGGCGCTCAATACCGGGCCAGTTGGTGGCGTGGGTGCGGAAGATGGGGGTGAACACGCCATACTGCATCCAGCGCAGATAGATTTCAGGGTCGTTGTCGCCCGTCTGCTGGTGTCCGCCCAGGTCATGTCCCCAATAGCCGAAGCACACGTTCGAGGCGGTAGCGGTGAAGTAGGGCTGCCAGGCCAGTGTGCCGTAAGTAGTAAAGGAGTCGCCCGAGAAGCCGATGGGGTAGCGATGGCTACCCAGTCCGCCCCAGCGGTGGAAGATGAGCGGACGATGGTTGGGACGGTTCAGGCGCATGTCGTTGTAGAAGACGTGGTTGCACCAGAACGTTTCGCCCAGCCCGTCGACATACTTGCTGGTGAGGTTCTGCTGCCAGTCGATCCACCAGAAGTCCACACCCTGTTGCTCGCGAGCACGGATGATGCGGCCGAACATGTTGTGGTAGAACTTCTTGTCGCTTAGGTTCCAGGGCACCACCTTCGCTGTGGTGGGCAGCCCCATGTCGTTGCGCAGCTCCTGGAAGAAGTCCTCGTCGTCGTCCACGCCGTCGGCGGGGTGCAGGTTCAGGCTCACCTTCAATCCGTTGTGGTGCATCCACTCGATGAGTCCCACGGGGTCGGCGATGGCGGTGCTGTCCCATGTCCAGCCTGTCCAGCCCTGCGTGTGCCAGTCCATGTCGAAGATCATCACGTCCATGGGAATCTGGTTGCGCTTCACGTCGTTCACAATCTCCATGAACTCGTCGCTGGTGTAACGCTGGTACTTGCTGTACCAGTAGCCCAGCACGTAGAGCGGCGGCATAGGCTGGCGGCCCGCAATCTTGATGTAGTCGCCCAGTGCCTTCTTGTACGCATGGCCGTAGCCCATGAAGTACCAGTCGATGGCCTCCTTGTCCACAGGCTGTGCCACCCACTCAATGCCGTCCTGCTCTCCTTCGAAGGCGAAGGTGGTGCTGCCGTCGCCACGGCGTGTGAGCGGCGACTCGTCGATGACGGCCCAGCCGGCACGCGAGAGCAGACCGTTCTCCATCTCCCGACGTTTGTTGTCGCCTATCTGGCCGTCGAGTGTGCGGGTGGTGCCCTTCAGGTTCAGGGCGTCGTCCTTGCCCGGATACCACACCACCGGCCTGCCGTTCAGCTGCATGTCGATGCGCAGCACCTGGTCGCTGCTCTCACCGCTCAGCTCTCCGCTCTCACCTCTAATTTTTCCACCTATTTTATATTTTAACGTCAGTGTGTTGGTCTTGATGTAGAGGTAGCCGTTCCGCTCTTCCTTCGTGAACTGTGGCACGGGCAGGCGGCGGTTGACCACGGCAAATGTTGCGCGGTCTTCAAACCGTTCGCGCTCGCTGTATTGTATGCGAATCATCTCGGGCGTGAGCACGGTGAAGCGGGCCTTGCCGGCCGTCACCACGGCGTCGGGATGAGCCACGGGGTTGTTCGGCTGTGCCACGACGTTGGCGGCATAGCCCAGAACCAGGAATAACAATAGTCTGAATCGTTTCATTTTCGATAGTTGGTGTTTGGTTTTTTCCGATGCAAAGTTAAGCCTATTCTTGCGCACACGCATATAAAATAAGGATTGTATAACAAATATCAGGGTTATACAAAAATTAAGTTGCTGATTCTCACTCCATTTTGGTTTCGAGAATCAGCAACTTGTATCAATGGAATCAACGGCCTAAATCTGCATGATGAGGCTTTCGAACTTGTCGTTGTCGGCGGTGGAGCGGTTTTTGATGCGCGTCTTGTAGGTGTTCACCGTGTGCACCGAATAGTCGAGGAAGCGTGCGATGCGCTCGCTGTCGGTAATGCCCAGTCGGATGAGGGCGAAGATGCGCATCTCGCTCGTCAGCGAGTGGTCGTTGGGCGGCATCTTGCGGTCGGCCTCGTCGAAGAGCAGGTTGAAGCGCTCCACGAAATGGGGGAACAGCTTCAGGAACGTCTCGTCGAACGACTCGTACATGCTCTCGCGCTCGCTGTTCAGCGTCGACTGCTTCAGCGTGTAGCGCAGGTCGTCATACTGGCGGGCGGTGATCTTGCGGTCGATGGCCAGGTAGGCTTTCTCCAGCTTCTCAATGAACTCGGCGTTCGAGTAGAACGAGCGGCCGATATACGCCGTCTTAATCTTGTCGGCCTCCACCAGTCTGCGGTTGGCCTCCTGTAGCTCCTCCATGCGTGCCGCAATCTCGGCGCGCGCCTCGGTCAGTTTGCGGTTCTTGCGGTGGATGAACCAGTAGCTCCATAGGATGCCCGCCAGCAGCAGCACAAAGAGCGCCGTGGTGGCAAAGAGCCAGTTGCGCTGACTGCGCACGGCATTGTAGCGGTCCTGCTCGATGATGGGCAGGATGTCGTTGATCTCCACCTTGCGCAGACGGCTGTTGTAGAAGTTCACGTCCTCCAGCGCCTGGTGCACATAGCGGCTGGCGCGCTCATGGTCGCCACGCTTGTAGATGAGGCGCGACAGGTGGTAGAGGGCGGTAATCTCGCGGGTGGCCGACTCGTTGTCGGCGATGGCCGACTGTGCGAAGTTCACGATGGCCTGGTCCTCCTCGCCCAGCCATGTGTAGGCCCATGCCATCTCGGCATAGGTCATCGCCTTCGTGTGCAGGTCGATGCTGTCGCCCATCTGCAGCAGCTTGTTGAACGATAGCAGTGCCTCGTCATACTCATGGTCGCGCATCTGCCGTGAGCCGGTGTACGACCACCAGCGGGCGGTGCCTTCGGGCGTCATCTGCTTCAGCGAGTCCATGTAGGTGTTGCTCACCGTGATATACTTTGTGTAGAACGGCTCCTCGTGCACATAGTCGGCCATGTCGCGCCACAGTCGGCTCTGGTTCTCGTAGTATTCTACCAGCAGTCGGCCCGTGAGCTGTTCGCGGTGAATGGCGGCCAGCACGTCGCGGGCCTCGCTCAGGATGCCGGCCGAGATGAGCGAGAAGGCGATGGCGTTCTGTGCCTCCGCGATGCAGTCGGCGCGTTGCAGTGCCTCGGCGCGCTCCAGGCAGTTGTAGGCGTAGTGGCGTGCCGAGTCGTAACAGTAGCTTTTATATTCGTTGTAGAGGTCGTAGGCCAGCTCATAGCCGCGCACGGTGTTGTCGGCGGTCTGCAGCTGTTGGCGCAGCAGGTCGATGCGTGCCAGCCGCCGCTGCTCAAACGTGTCGCGCTGCTCCAGACTGCGGTCCAGGCGTTCCAGCCAGTAGTCCATGTCGTTGGCAGCCGCACATACCGATGCGCGCAGGGGAAGGAGCAGCAAAAGAATCGAAAAGGCTATATGTTTCATCAGTTTTTGTCTACGTGGTTTCAGGATTCCATCAAATTGGTAGACAAAGATAGGCAAAAACGACGGAACAATCGCAATCCCCGACCATTAATTAACTTTAATTAGTACACGAAGGGGTTCAGACAAAGGATGAGCGTGAAAGGCAAACCTGCATATTTATACATTTTCAAAAGGGGTGGCACCCTTCCGAAAAAAATCGTCGACTTTTTTCAAAACGGTAACGATTTTTTGAAAAAAGTCGACGAGTTTTTTTTGCGGGGCGGCACTACACCAAAAAATGCATAAAAATTCTGATTTGAATGCCTTATTGCTCCCCGTTGTCGAACAGCTCAAATTCGTAGATGCGGGTGGCGTCGCCGGTGGTCTGCGTGGAGCCTACCACGAAGAGGCGGACGTAGCGGGCATCGGTGGGAGTGAAGCGTCGGTCGGTGACGTTGCTGCGGTTCTGGTCGAACATATCGACGGTGGTCCATTCCTCGTTCTCGCTGCAGCGCACTTGCAGTAAGCAGGTGCGGGTGATGTAGCTGAAGTCCTCGGCACCGGCATGGAGCAGGCGCCAACGGTTCACCTTATGCGTGGCACCCAGGTCGAAGACCACGTAGTTGGGGGCGGGCGTGATGTCGCACCATTTGGTGTTGTCGTCGCCGTCGGTGAGGAAGATGGCCCGCTCGCGGTCGTTGCACTCGCCTGTGACTTTCACGATGCGGGCCGACTTCAAGAGCGACTGGGGCTGGGCAGAAACGTTGAACGTTGAATGTTGAACGTTCAACGTCGTGGGGAGCGACGTCTGGAAGAGCGGCGCAGCGGGTTGCAGGTCGGGCTCGCCATCAGTCACAGTGGCGGCGAAGACCACGATGTCGGGGTCGTTGGGCATCAGCACCTCGCAGGGCTGTTGGGGTAGGGTGATGTCGATGCGGAACATGTAGGTGTACTCGTAAGGCTCATCGTCGGCAGCGGAATGGCGGTGCGTGCCCACATAGGCCACACGGGCATCCTTGAGGAATCCGTCGGTGTGGCCGTCGTGCTGCCACTGGCCTATAAAGCCCGTGTAGAAGGGAATGGTGGCGGTGGTGACGCTGTTGCCCACGCGGAATGTGGCCACGCGGTCGCCCTTGGCAGAAGCGGCCAGCAGGTGGAGGTAGCCCCCTTTCGAGCCCCCTCCAAGGGGTAGGGTCTGACCCTTGCAACTCATACCGTTGAGACCGTCGGGCTCGCCAAAGCGGAAGGGAATGTCGCCAACGGTGATGCCCTCGGTGGGCAACAGCTCGGCGGCATAGCTATAGCCGCTCTCGAAGTTGGCATCCTGACGGAACGCGTTGTAGCTGAAGCAACGACGGTCGAAAGGAAGCGAGATGGTCGTTTGGTTGTTTAGTCGTTTAGTCGTTTGGGTATTTGACCTTAGCTTCAGTTTGTAGGTCTTCACACTGTAGGGCTGGATGGCGACGCTTAGCGTATGGCCGTCGTGGGTGGCGGCGCCAATGGTCTTCTCAGTGCCGTCGGCCTCTACGACTTGCAGGATGGGAGCGGCAAAGGTGAGACGGGCGGTCTGTGCCGACTTGCCGCTGAGCTCGTAGACACGGACGACATACTCGTCGCTGGCCTCGGCGCGCTTCATGCAGCGCACCAGCACGTTGGCATTGTCGCTGCTGACGAAGGAGAACGTGCGCCCCAGCTCGCCCTTGTGCTTCGTGGCGAAGAACACCTTCGGACGGCTGTTGAGCAGCGTGGCTTGCTGCGAGGCCTGCATCTCGTCGAAGGCGCCCTGATGGCCCACGAGGCTATAGGTGAACACATGGTGGCCCAGGTCCTGCTGCTCCTGATAGGCGTAGTTGCCGTTGGTCTTGGGCGTGTAGAGCAGCGAAAGGCGCAGGGTGTGGTCGTCGGGCTTGTCCCAGCCGTAGCGCGAGTCGTTCATTACGGTCACGCCGTAGCTGCCCGAGGCATCGGTGAGGTCGGTCCAGCGATGGGCGTAGACCTCGAACTGGTTGTCGCGGTTGTTGCCGCGCTGAACGTTGCCGAGGCCGATGTCGTAGGTGGCTTTCTCATTGCCTACGCTGAGCGGGAAGACCGCTTTGAGGAGTGCATTGCTGGAACGCCAGTCGACCTCGTTCTCGAAGTCGATGCGTGCGGCCTGCGCGCCCTCGTAGAGGTGGATGCGTTGCACAATGTCCGACTGGCCGTATTTCTTCTTCACCACAATGGTCTTGCGCAAGGCGCCTTGCTCGACGCTGACCTGAGCCTGGTCGTGAACAGGTACGGGAGCCTTATCGAGGGTGCGCTTCTGAATCTCCCAGGCTGGCCAGCGGTAGGAGCGACAGTCGTTGAACACGGCCAGTCCGATTTGTTGGCCGTCGGCCACCAGCTCCTTGTTGGCCCGCTTGTCGATGAGCGAGACGATGTCGCCATACTCGTTGACACGAAGGCGGTAGACGGAGTTCTCGATGAACGTTGAATGTTGAACGTTCAACGTTGAACGTTCAACGTTAATTGCTGGGCCGTTATTCAAACTATAAACAGCAAGGCCAGCGGAGGGGAGGCTGGCCTCGAAGAGGAGCATGGTGCGCCCCTGCTGCTCTACAAGCTGCGAGGGTACGCGGCGGCCCTGTGCATCGGTCACTCGGCAGCCCTTACTCTTCCAGCCAACGGGAAGTTCCATCTGGCAGACGGTGGTGACGGGGAAGGCCTCGTTGTTATAAACGACGATGGGCTGTCCGCCTACGTTGGTGTCCATCTTGCGTGCAATGGCGCTGACGCTGTGGGTGAGCACATCCGAGAAAGTCTTCAGGCTGAGCAGCTCGTCGTTCCATGAGAACTCGTAGGCACGGGGGATACTGGTGCCGGTGAGGTCGTCGTGGAACTGGTGCCAGATGACGCGGCGCCAGGCCTCGGTGAGCGTCGACTGGGGATAGCTGGCAGTGCCGAGCCAGTCGGCCATGACGGAGGCACGCTCGGCGGCATCGCCCAGGTGCTCGTTCTGTCGGTTATAGAGCTTCATGGCTGCCTGCGAGGTGTAGCATCCGTTGCCGTGCAGGTCCATCGTGAGCTCGCCGTCGATGACGGGCAGCTCGGGATGCTGCTCGAAGGGGAGGTAGTCTTTGTAGAGCTGGTCGCTGGTGGCGCTGATGATTTGGATGGGTCCGTCGCCGCCGATGCCTTTCTCCACGGAGCGCACGGAGCCGATGGTGGGCGAGCCGCCGATGTCGCCAGTGCCGTAGTAGCGGTAAACCTGGTTGAGGGGGCTCTCGCCCACCTCGCTGGCGAGTTGCTGGTTCTTCGACAAATCTTCGTCGTTATAGCGCTGACCATAGCCGAAGCCGTGGGCCATCATGATGCGGCTACCGTCGATGCCCTGCCACAGGCCGATGGTGAAGGGGTAGCGCTTTTTGCCCTCGTAGAAGGGCTGGGTGCGCCAGGCCAGCTTCTGCGACGAGAAGCCGATGAGACCGCAGTGGCGAGCCAGCGTGGGCAGCGTGTAGGGGAAACCGAAGCAGTCGGGCAGGAACACGTCGGTGCTCTCGGTGTTGAACTCACTGCGATAGAAGGTCTGGCCAAGCAGGATGTTGCGCAGCCACGACTCGGGCGAGCCGATGATGACCTCGCAGGCATCCCAGCCGCTGCCGGTGAGGTGCCAGCGGCCACTGGCCACGTAGGGCTTCATCTCGCTGAAGAGCTCGGGATAGTACTCCTTCATCCAGGCGTATTTCACGGCGCCCTCGAAATTGAAGATGTAGTGGGGGTACTTCTTCAGCAGGAAGAGGTTTTGCGTGAGCGTGTTGCGAATATGGTGGCGGATGGTGGTCTGCACGTCCCAGTTCCACTGCGTGTCCAGGTGCGCGTCGGCCACCATGTAGGCCTTGCCCTTTGGGCGAGGCTGCTCATGCTCGGCAGAGTCCAAGCACGCTTGGCTCTGCTCTCGTTCAATCGCAGCCTTTATGGTTTTCTCTTGTGCGAACAGCATGACGCTCGTCAGCAGTCCGCAGGCAATGAGGGATATACGTTTCATGGCTCTGGCTTTAGAGTGAGCGTCGGCAGCTGTTGAGCAGGTCGGCCTTGCCGTCGGCCAGCAGTTTCAGGATGAGCTCGCCGAAGAGGGTATTCTGCCAAGCAAACCAAGGGCGGGTGTAATGGGTGGCATCGTCTTTGTGGAACGACTCGTGGATGAAGCCCGTGCTGGCATCGGTGCGCATGAGCATCTCGATGCAGTGACGAATCTCGGCATCGCTGGTGCTGGTAAAGGCATACATCATGATGGACATGGGCCAGGGCATGTCGTAGCCCACATGGGGGCCGCCGATGCCCTCGCCAGCCTTGCCACGGAAGAAGGAGGGGTTATCCTCGGACCACAGGAAGCGGCGCGTGTTCTGGTAGATGGGGTCGCTGAGGGGGACATCGCCCAGATAGGCCATGGCCAGCAGCGACGGCACGTTGGCATCGTCCATGAGCAGGTGGCTGCCGAAGCCATCAACCTCGTAGGCGTAGATCTTGCCGTACTTGGGATGCTCCACCACGGCGTACTTGCGCAGCGCCTGTTCCACCTCGTCGGCCAGGGCAGTGCACTGAGCGGCGCGGCTGGCATCGCCATTGACGGCGGTGAGGATTTCGGCTGCCTTGCGCAGCGAGCTGACGGCCATAAAGTTGGAAGGAACGAGGAAGGGGAACACGGTGGCGTCGTCGCTGGGACGGAAGGCCGAGGCGATGAGTCCGACGGGCTTCACGGGATGGCCTTTGCCGTCCCAGCCCATGGTGTCGAACTGGCGGTCGGTGACGCGGAGGAAGCGGTAGCTGCCCGTGCCCTCCTTGTGCTGCTGCTCGTGGAAGACGGCGAGGATGTTGTCGATGGCCTGCAGCCACTCGTCGCCGAAGATGGTGGCGTCGGCCGTCACCTTCCAGTAGTGGTAGGCCAAGCGGATGGGATAGCACTGGGAGTCGATTTCGTACTTGCGCTCGTGGATGCCGGGCTTCATGTCGGTCTTGTCTCTCTGCCACTCGCCCACCTTCGTGGAGTCCTGGTAGAAGGCGTTAGCGTAGGGGTCGAGGTTGATGCTCTTCAGCTGGCGCAGGATGATGCCGCGGATGAGGCGGCATAGAGCGGGGTCGTCGTTGCAGAACTGCACGTAGGGCCACACCTGTGCGCCGGAGTCGCGCAGCCACATGGCGGCGATGTCACCGGTGTAGACGAAGGTGTCGTCGTCGCCGTTGGGCAGCTTGGTGTAGTGCGCCGTGGTCTCGAGCGTGTTGGGGAAGCAATTCTCGAACATCCACGCCAGATAGGGGTTGCCGCCGAGCTGCTGCTTCACCTTCTCAATCTTCTGGTCGATGACCTGCGACTGGAACAGGCGCTGCTCCACGGGCGGGCGCTTCGACTGCCCTACGGGGATGTTGGCATCGGCCGTCATGCTGATATACTCGGCGCCAAAGGCCTGGGTTTTCTCTTCGTCGGACGCTGTGGTCTGCTCCTGGGCAGGCTTCTGTCCGCAAGCCGCCAGCATCAGTGCGGCAGCCATCATTGCAAATAGTCGGTTCATATATTTATCTTCTTTTAAATACTTTGCAGATGCTTCCGTCTTCGCGGCGGACGATGTTGATGCCCATGAGCATGCTGTCGACCTGAATGCCGGAGAGGCTGTAGATACGTTGAACGTTGAACGTTGAACGTTGAACGTCGTTGATGGTGCTCACGTCTTCGGGCTCCTCGGCGCCGTAGATGTTCGTCAGCTTCAGGTTGGCTTCGCGGATGCGGACCTCGTCCATCTTCATCACTTCGCGGTTGTAGGTCATCAGGCCGTTCACCTCGGTCTCCACGTCGGTGGTCTGAGTGTAGACGGCGGCGCAGAAGGCGGCCTTGCCTCCGTCGTTGGCCGTGGCGTCCTTCGCCATCGTGACCACCGCCTCCACATTCTGCACGTAGGCGTCGGTGAGCTGCTTCTCGCTGGCGTAGTTCACGTAGGTGGTGGCGTTGTTCTCATACCAGCGGTGGTCGGTGATGTGGCGGCCCAGTCCGCCAAACTCGCCCAGCACTACGGGGCGGTTGGGGTCGTAGAGGAAGATGTGGGGCGGACGGTCGTAGTCGTGCAGGTCGACGATGTCGCCAACACCCTGATAGTGGTTGCCGCCGCTGGCAGCGTTGACGAGGCGGGTGTCGTCGACGGAGCGGGTGAAGTCGACAACCTCCGAGGTCTTGAACTGACCCCAGCTCTCGTTGAACGGTGTCCAGACCACGATGGCGGGGCTGCCAAGGTGCTGCTCGATGATTTCCTTCCACTGGTTCTTGAAGTTCTGCTCTACGGCGGTGGCGTGCTTGCCGGGATTGGTGCTCCACTCGCGGGTGACCCACGGCTCGTCGCTGCGGCCCAGGGCGGGCATGTCCTGCCAAACGAGGACGCCCAGACGGTCGCAGTGGTAGTACCAGCGGGCGGGCTCCACCTTCATGTGCTTGCGAATCATGTTGTAGCCCCAGTCTTTGGTCTTTTGCACATCGTAGGCCAGCGCCTCGTCGGTGGGGGCGGTATAGAGCCCGTCGGGCCAATAGCCCTGGTCGAGCAGCCCGAAGTGGAACACGTCGCGGTTGTTCAGCTGCATGCGCCACTCGCCGTTGTCAAGCTTGCGCATCGAAATCTTTCGCATGGCGGCATAGCTTTGCACGCGGTCGCCGCTCTGGAGCGACACCTCCAGGTCGTAGAGCCAGGGATTGGTGGGGCTCCACAGCTTGGCGTTGGGCACGTTCAGCTCGATGGCGCTGCCAGTAGTGCCGGTGGCCTGGGCCACGGTCTGTCCCTTCAGTTTGAGCACCACGGTGACGGGGTCTGCGTCGGTGGCGGTGCCACCGACCACCGAACCACCAGTTACGGAACTGCCACCGACCACCGAACCACCAGCTACGGAACTACCACCGACCACGGTGACGTTCAGCTTGCCGTGGTCAACGTCGGGGGTGGCGACGATGTTGCTGATATAGGATTGAGGCACCGGCTCGAGCCACACTGTCTGCCAGATGCCCGACACTTGGGTGTACCAGATGCTGCCCGCGCCGCCGGGGTTGTAGCGCTGCTTGCCCACGGGCTGCGTGGTCTCATCGGTGTTGTCGATAACCATCACAGCCAGGGTGTTCTCGCCCTCCTTCAGCTGCGAAGTGATGTTGATGGCGAAAGCGCCAAAGCCTCCGGTGTGGTTGCCCACAAGATTGCCGTTGACGTAGACGCGGGCCTGATAGTCCACGGCGCCGAAGTTGAGCAGCACCTGCTGCCCTGCCCAGCCAGCGGGGATGGTGAATGTGCGCTGATACCACAGGTAGTTGTTCTTGTCGAGCATCCGCATCACCCCCGATAGGCTCGACTCCACGGGGAAGGGCACGAGAATCTTGCCGTCCCATTCGGTGGGGATGGTGCGCTTGGTGGTGATGGTGTAATCCCACAGTCCGTTCAGGTTCAGCCATTCACTCCTCACCATCTGCGGACGGGGGTATTCGGGCAACGGCAGCTGCGGGTTCACCTCTGCTGCCCAGCGTGTCTTTATCTTATAGCCCTGTGGCTGCCATGACTCTTCCGAAGGATGTGGCGCATACTTGTCCATGAGCACCTTCATCCAGTGGCCTCCGATGACCGAGCGGGCACGGAATCCGCGGGCCTCGCCGTTGCCCGTCCAGTACCAGTCGCTCAGCGGCCAGCGGGTGCGGGTTTCGTTGGCATACTTCCACACCAGGTCCGAGAATTTCAGGAACGTCTCGTTGTCGTCGGCCATTGCTGCCGTCCACATCACCCAGTCGCTCTTAGTGTAGTTCTCGCGGTTGTCGAGGGGAAGACCGTAGGTGTTCTGCTTCGTCAGGTAGAACTTCATCTCGCGCTCCAGCACTTGCTTGGGGAAGATATGGATGCCCCACAGCTTATCCCACACCAGATTGTACTTCTG
This sequence comes from Prevotella sp., assembly GCA_017619275.1. GTDB lineage: Bacteria > Bacteroidota > Bacteroidia > Bacteroidales > Bacteroidaceae > Prevotella. Next base: position 11,994 of record JAFZSR010000100.1, read on the forward strand.
ACTCCACGAGCCGCCACGGTCGAAGGCCAGCTTGTAGTGGTCGCCGTCGCGGGCGTCAATCTCCCACACCTGTGCCATCCGTTTGGCAATGTCCATATATCTGTTATACAGGTCGCTGCGACCGCGCATCTGGCACATCTCGGCGTAGGCGGCGATGCCCATGATGGCTTTGATGCTTAGGTTGGCGTTGTGTGCCCAATGGCCGGCAAAGTCGTCGGTGCAGAGCTGCGTGTCGGGGTCTTGTCCGTTGTTCACTAAGTAGTTCACCCAGCGCGTGCAGATGTTCCAGTAGGTGTTCACCCAACTGGTGTTTCCCTCAATCTTGCTGATCATGGCAGCCAGCGTGAGCATGTTGCCACTCTCCTCCAAGGGCATGTCGCCGCCATACACCTGTCCGTTGGCATGGGGATAGGTGCCCAGGTCGTGGGCGGCCCAGTCCTTGTTCCACTTGCCGGTGCGCTGGTATTCAAAGATAGAGGTCATCATGCCTTTCTGCAGCTCGGTGTTGTAGAGCAGGAAGAGCGGAGCCGAGGGGTAGGTAAGGTCGACGGTGTTCACGCAACCGTTTGAGTTGTTCTCCTTCGAGAAATAGAGCAGACGGCCACCGTCGTCCTCAAACAGTTTGTGGGCGGCCAGCACTTGGCGGTAGCTGCCCGAGAGCAGCTCGGCATATTTCTCGTTGCCGGCGGCCAGCCCATCGTCGTAGATGGTCTTGTCCTGCTGGCGACAGCGTTCCATGATGTCACGATAACCAGCGCCCAGCTCGTCGAAGGCCTGGAAGATGGTCTTGCCGTTGCGGGCCCAGTAGCCCTTGTAATCCTTGTTGAAGTAGCGGATGTCCTTCACCTCGTCGTAGCCAATCATCATGAAGCTGGAGGCTCCCTCCGAGGTCGGGGATTGCAAATCCCCTCCAACGGGGGAGACACTCCCGAAGTCGTGGACGTAGGCCAGCGAGGTCATGTTCGAGGGCGACTCGTTCTTCACCTCTCCAGTATATGCGGGCAGCTGGCCTGTGCTGGTGAAGGTGCCCTCCATTACGGCGGTAGGCGCCACGCTCACTTGTCCGTTCTTTCCCGAGAGGTAGAGGTAGCCCCAGTCTATGCAGATGAGGTCGCCGGCACGCTTCAGCACGGGCTGCTCTGTAGTGCCAGCCTTGGCATACTGCACGCCGTTCTCGCTCACGATGCAGGCATCGACGGCCTGTGCCAGCTCGTTCACCGTGAGGCGCGGCGTGGTCGAAACATAGAACTGCACATCGTGGGCTTTGCCGTCGGTGGGGCGCACCTGGTAGGATATATAATTAATAGGAGTGGAGAGCAGGTCGAGGTCGGTGATAATCATCGGGGCGGTGAACACCACGTCGAGCTCCACAGGGCCGCACGCAAAGGTGTAGTAGGTCGAGGTGGCCATCACGTCGACGCTCTTCTGCTGTGCTGTCTGCACCTCGGCGCCCGACAGGTAGATGTTCTCGAAGAGACCGAAGTCGATGTAGGCGCCACCCGTGGTGTTGTGGCAGTGGGCGGCCAGCACATTCTCGCCCGCCACCAGCTTCTGCTTCTCCGCGTCGGTCAGACGGTGCGTCTCGCCTTGCAGCCACGTCTCGCCCGTGCTGATCACCTGTGTGCCGTTGACGTAAAGCTCGAACACATCGTCGTGCGAGAACTCTATCCAGAGGTCCTTCTGCAGGTCGTCGGCGGTGAGCGTCACCTTGCGACGCACATAGATGTCGCTGTTCGTGGCCGTCCATGAAGTGTGTACGTTGGGATATTCGTTGGCGGTGCCCCAGGCGGCCTTCTCCTCGTTCCAGCTGCTGTCGTTGAATCCGCGCTGCGTCCATGCCGTGCCCGACTGGTAGGTGTGGCTCACGCGTCCTTTCCACGAGTCGCCGCTGTCGGCCATCGGGGCGATGGGCTTCAGCAGAAACTGCTGTCCGTTGCCCATCCAGCGGTAGTTGTTGCCGTCCACGCGCAGCAGCCCCTCGATGGGTTTCTCCACGTCAGTCCAGTGACGTACGCTGCCATCGGTCAGCTTGTCGAAGGGCGACCAGAACGAGAAGTAGGGGTCGTTCACCAGCAGCGGCACCGACGGCAGACGCAGTGCCGAGCTTTTGTAGGGTTGGAACAGGTCGGCCTCTCCTCCTTCGGTTTGGCTGGAGGGAGCCGCCATCGTGGGGGCGGCAAGCAGCATGAACGCTGCGGCAAGAAGATTTTTTAGTTTCATCATATTTTGAGCTATTCTGTGTGCACCGTAGTGATGGGCTTTCGAGTGCAAAAGTAGCAAAAAAACCGTTCATTCAGCAATAAATAATGGTCTGTTTACAACAAAAACCGTTCATTCCATCCCATACAGCCGCCAGACCGTTTGCGAGCATTGATTTTCCCCTCTTTCATCTGCTTGTTTCTCAATAGTTTACCGACCTGCAAAAAATCTCGTACGAGATTTTTTCAAAAGTCGTTACCAAAATTAAAAAAGTCGTTACCAAAATTTCAAAAGGCGTTACCTGTTTTTTCAAAGCGCTGCCGGATTGACAATCGAGCGGCAATTTTTGTCAGAAAAGAAGGGGTGCTGCCGTGGCCTGTGAAGCTCGCGGCAGCACTCTCGTTGTATAGATGATTTAGTGTTGGTTCCCAGCTTTGGGGGTGGTTAGCGAAAAACCATCATTAGGCTTTTACTTGCGGATGTACTTCTTGCCGTTCATGATGTACATTCCCTTTGCGGGGTTCGTGATGTTGCGGCCCTGCAAGTCGAAGATACCTTGAACGTTCACGGTCTGCGGTTGAACGTCGGCGATGCCCATCATATCCTCTGAAGGCTTCTCCGTGCCGAAGTAGGTGAGTCGGAAATTGTCGACCACCACCCAGTCCTGTGCCCTCTCGCGGAACTTCTGCACCAGGATCATCAGGTCGCCGGTGGTCACCTCGACGAGTATGCCCGTCTTGTAGAGTCCGCTCTGGAAGTAGTCGCAAGCCTCGTTGATCCACATGGGGAACTCGCCCACGTAGAGGTCTTCGCCGTTGGGGTCGTCAATCTGGCGGATGGTGCCGTCGTCGTTCATCACGGGCTGTCCGTCCTCGCCAATTTCGTCGATGCGATAGCGCGTGGTGCTGCGGTTGCCCAGTCCGGGTGCTTTGTCCACCTCGCTGAGGATGTTGGGCAGTGCCACCTGGTTGTCGGTGTTCATGTCGACGAGCTTAGCGGCCTGCACGCGCTCCTCTCCGGCAGCTTCTGCACGTATTTGATCCTGATGGTTGCCGTCGCGGTAGTATCCCTGCACGCCAATCCAGTACCATCCGGGCAGGAGGTCGTAGAGGTTCTGGCTGAAGTCGAAGTCGGCGCTGTTCCAGCACTCGAATGCGAAGTCATTGTGGTTGTCGTAGCGTCCCCAGATGCTGCCGTTGTCGTACTGGCTGACCCATGCCGACACGTCCTCGCGCTGGTTGAAGTTGGGCGACATAATCTTGTAGGAGGCATCCTGCGGCTTCGAAGCGGTGGCGGTGGCAAGCAGCTCGTCGCGCTCGGCCTTGGTGACCAGCTTCCACTGGTTCTCGGGGTTGTCGATGCCATACATGTCGGTGTCGATGTTGCCGTAGGTGCCGGGACGATAGCCGAGGAGCATGCGCTCGCCGGTGTCGCTGTTCTTCTCGCCATTGGCGCGTGCGATGACATAGACGCCGCTCTTGCCCTCCACGGGCACGAACTCCCAGAGGTTCTGGTGGGGTGTGTCCATATAGCCGCCGTAGTTGAGCCAGTGCTCGCCCTCGCCGTTCTGCAGATGGGTGTCGATCTTATAGCCGCTGAAGGGCTCGCCCTCTTCAGGATACTCGGTGCCGCTGACGAGCGTCACCTCGACGCCGGGGAAGCCCACATAGGCATGTGCGCCCCAGTCGCCACCACCGCAGAGGAAGCGCTTCAGCCCCACATTGTAGATATAGAAGTCGCCATCGGCAGGTGTGGCGCCCTTGAACACGTCGGCGTGCTTGTCGGCGGCAATCTTCTTGCGCTCCACTCGCAGCTGGTTGAGTGCGTCGTGAATCTGGTTGGCGGCAGTGGCGTGCTCCAGCACGGCCTTGGCATTGTTGATATAGGCGGCATCGACGCCAGCGCTCTCGGCAAAGGGGATGGTGGCAGCCAGGAACTGCAGGGGCTCTTGCACGCCACGCACGTCGTTCAGGGCATTGCGCAGGGCGTTGATGGCCTCGTTGAATTGTTCGAGGTCGGTCACTTCGGCGGCAGCCAGGGCGTCGTTGAGGGCGTTGACGAAGAAGTCGGGCTTGGCACCCTCGAAGGCATTAGCCTCGGCCATCACGTTGGTGTAATCCTTGGCAGCGGCCAGTGCGTCGCGCAGCTTCATCGAGGCGGCTGCGATGGCGGTGGCATCGTTGCCGTTGAGGGCAGCTTGTGCCTCGCTGATGGCGTTGGTGAGCACGGCCACGGTGAGTCCGTCGTAGGCGGCGGCCTCGTCGAGGGCAGCCTGCAGGTTGGCCTTCACCTCGGTGAGGTCGATCTCATTGCCCAAGTAGGTGAGTGTGAAGTTGTCGAACACGAGCCAGTCGTCGTCGCCACCGCCAATCTTCTGCATGCCGATGGTGAGCGTTCCGTCGCTGACGACCACCTTGACGGGGTCGTTCCAGTAGCCACCGAGGAAGAAGCAGTTGGAGGCACGGTCGAGTGCGTTGCCGGGCACGCTGTTGCCGGGGATGTAGACACCACCCTGGGGCACGGCGTAGGAGTCGAGGTCCTCTTCGGTGACGCCGCTCTCGAGGATGGACTTGAATGGACGGCTGACATCGTTGAGGAAGAACGAGGCGCGGATGACCTCTTCGCCAGCATCGCGCTTGGCACCAATTTGCGTCTCGGAGCCGTCGCGGTAGAAGCCCTGCAGCTTGAACTCATAGGTGCCGTTGGGCAGACCGGTGATGGTCTTCTTCAGTTCGAACTTCGTCTTCTTCCAGCACTCCACGGCGCGGTTGGCATGAACGATGCCATCTCCGCCCTGGGCATAGACGCCGTCGCCCTCCTGGATGACATCCCAGCGATTGCGCTCGTCCTGATTGGCGAAGTCGTGGCCGCCGATGAGCCATGTGGCATCCTTCGGGTTGTCCTTGGTGGCGGTCATCATGTAGGCCATGCGCTGCTCGTAGGTGACGAGCACCCACTCCTGATTGAAGCCGAAGTCATCAATCCAGCCCTCGTCGTTAGCGTTAAGATAGTGCTGCTCGTTGTCGGTGGAGATGGTGTAGACATTCTCCTTGCCAGCAACAGGGGTGAACTGCCAAAGGGTCTGTGGCTGGTCGGTGTCGAGATAGAAAGCGGGGTTGTCGCCCAGCTGTGGGCCGTTGATGCTGTTGTTGTGGCCAAACTTGGGGTTGAGGCGGTAGCCACCCTCGCCAGCCACAATCTCGATGTCGAGACCGTAGTCGCCCAACTCGGCGCGCGTGGTCCAGTAGGCTCCGTTGTTGATGTTGTTCTGCAACCACTTGCCCGTCTCTACCTGATACAGATAGAACGTGCCTCCCTCTGCGGGCAGTGCATTGCCCGTCCAGGGAGATGTCTGTGACTGCGTGGAGGCAAATGCCAGCAGGCTCAGTCCGAAGAGTAAAATTCTTTTTCTCATAATAGTGTTAGTTATTGTTTATAAAGATGTTATTTCTGTGCAATCTTGCGTGCCAGCCCCTCGACTGACTGTTCGATGACGATGCCTTGTCGGTTATGGTCGCCCACGGGGATGCCGCCTAAAGTGTAGGTGGCGCGTGGCAGCCCTTGCAGGATGTGGCGATGCTCGATGTTTGCTGCTTCGCCAAAGAGCGGTGCAGCGGCGGTGGCGGAGGGCGTGCGGTTGCGAACGGTGGGCCATCCGTCCTTGTCCCAGATCACCTGATCGAGATACACCTTGCGGCCGCCGTCGGGGTCGGCAGCGTCGAAGCCGTGATAGAGCATCCAATACTGGCCAGCGTCGTCGAGCACCAACTCGGCGTTATGGCCGGGGCCCACCACTTTGTTGCTCTTCTGCAGCACCAGCATGAAGTTGTTCTCCAGAGCCGGGCGGCCGGTCTTGTTCACATAAGGCCCCATGAGGTTTTCGGAACGCGCCACCACCACGCGGTAGGTGCTGTTGAGTCCGTCGCAGCAGGTGCCGGCCGAACCGAAGAGGTAGTAGTAACCATCTTTCTTATAGATGTAGGTGCCCTCGGTCAGCGTGCCTGCTATCTGCACCTTCTCGGCTCCGGGCTTCAGGCTCAGGCCGTCGTCGCTCAGCTGTATGCCATAGATGCCGTGGAAGCTGCCCCAGAACAGGTACTTGCTGCCATCTTCCTCTTCGTAATAAAAGGGGTCGATGCTGTTTTGGACGCCAATCTCGCTACTGATGAAAAGCTTGCCCACATCGGTGAAGGGGCCTTGGGGACGGGTGGCGGTGGCCACGCCGATGCCGCACTCCCACTCGCCACCCCAGGTGCTCTTGGAGTAGTACATGACGTAGCGGCCGTCGATGTAGTTGATGTCGGGCGCCCAGATGCGGCCGTTGGGCACCATCTGCGGACGGGTTTCGTCGGTGAAGGCTGTGCCCACTCGGCGCCAGTCAACCAGATTGAGAGAACGGTAGATGGGCACGTTGCGGATGTTCTCGGTGGCGTAGAGGTAGTAATAGCCGTCGGCAGCCTTGATGACGGTGGGGTCGGGGAGGCTCTCGTCGATGACAGGATTGCTATACTGCTGCTGGGCCTCCACCGTTGAGGTGGCGGTGAGCAATAGTAACAGGAGTGCAAGTGTTCTCGTCTTCATGATTTGTTGAAATGATGCTGCAAAGTTAGGCAGATTATCATCAGGGGTAGGAAAAATACCGTTCAAAAAACAAGAAAATCTGACAAAAGGGTGTGTGGGATGAATTATTTTTGCTTGCAAAGCGCGACGTGTCGATTATTTTTCGTAATTTTGAAGCCGAAAACCTTTACCAAGCAATTAAACTAACGGCTATATGAAACTCCTCCCGAAAAGATTCATCCGGCTCTACACATTATTATATATGTGGATGCTTGCCACCATTGCGGCAGCATCGATCACCGCCCCTACGTTCACCAACTACATGGCTGCCGACGGACTGAGCGACAACAATGTGCTGTGCGGGCTGCGCGATAGATACGGATTCGTGTGGCTGGGCACAAACAATGGACTGAATTGCTTCGACGGGGCGCAGAACACCATCTACCGCAACATGATTGAGGGGAGGAGCGGCATCGAGAACAATACCATCACTGCGCTCTATGAGCACGGCGACGACATCTGGTTCGGCGGCTCCTTCGGCCTCTATGTCTACGACCGGCAGGCCCACCGCTTCAAAAGTTTCGACAAGCAAACCAAGTATGGCGTGAGCATCAGTGCTACGGTGCAGGACATCGTGGGCACTCAGGACGGCAACATCTGGATAGGCACGCAGGGGCAGGGCTTGTTCATCTACAATCCGAAGACCGACGTGCTGACGCAGGACAGTCGGCACGGCGCTTTCGTAAGCGACATTCTGGCCGTGAACGACAGTCCCGTCTTCGTGGCCACCCTGCAGGGGCATATCCTGCTCTATGGACAGGACGGCACCTACAAGATGGAGCACTCCATCCCCGACTATCGCAGCGACAAGCATAACATCAGCCTCGAGGTCGTGGGTTTCCGTCTTTACATTGGATGCGAGCGGGGCTTGTATACCGTGCTCAGGGGCGACGGCGAGGTGACGGCCGTGCCACGGGTCGACATCGGCATCCATTCGCTGCTGCGAAATGGCAACCAGCTGCTCATGGGCACCGACCAGGGCATTTATCTCTACGACCCCGCCACGCAGCAGATGAGGCGCTTCGACAATCCCGACGACAAAAGCGCCGGGCTGACCGACCAGCGGGTGAACGCCTTGGCTTGGGACAACGACAGCACGCTGTGGGTGATGACGCAGATGGGCGGCGTGTGCTACATGCCGCAGAGAAGCAGCGACGTGCGCATGGCTCATTTTTCGGAAAACGTGCGTGGCAACATGATCTATGCTGTTTGCGAGACGCCCGACGGCCGTCTGTGGATAGGCCATGAGAACGGCCTGGGCATCTACAACCCCGCCACACAGCTCATCGACGACTATCCCGCTCCAGCGCTGAAGCAGGAGGTGAACGTGCTCATGGCCGACGGCAACGACCTGTGGATTGGCACACGCCGTCAGGGCGTGTTCGTGCTCAACACCGTCAGCCACGAACTGCGCCACTATCAATATTCTGCCGACAAGTCCTACACCGTGCCCAGCAACGAGATCACCTGTCTGCTGCGCACCTCCGAGGGCGTCATCTATGTGGGCACCAGCTGGGGCTTGTGCCGCTACGAACGCGAGACCGAGAACTTCATGTGGTATTTTGAGATTGGCTCCACGACGCGTGTCACCAGTATGGCCGAAGACCACGACGGCTGCGTGTGGGCTTCGACTAGCAATCACGGACTGTTTAAGCAGTGGGAGAAGGGCAGCACGTTCCGCAACTTCACCTACCAGCAGGAGGAGGCGCAGTCGCTGGCCAATAACAATGTATCGTCTGTTTTCTGCGACCACAGCGGCCAGATTTGGGTGGTCTATAACGGGACAGGCCTGGCTCGTTATATGTCCGACACGGAGAGCTTTGAGCCTTTCGTGGCCGACATCCCCGAGATTCAGGACCAGCAGATTTATTTCATCGTTGAGGACCTTCAGCACAACCTGTGGATGGGCGTAGAGACAGGCATGCTTTGCATGGATGCCAGCCGCGATGCCGCCTCCATCCAGGTGCTTCGCGGTGGCAGCGACATGGCGCGCCAGCTCAAGCCCCGCAACTCTGCCTGCGTCAGCCGTGGCGGCGAGCTCTTCGCCGGACGCTTCAACATGTTGGCCCATTTCCATCCCGACCGCATCAAGATTGACAACAGTCGGGCGCCCGTCTACATCACCCATCTGACGTCGACTTCGACGCAGACCTCCACCACGCTGCCTTATCACGACGCTGCCTCGCCGCAGGGGGCTGCCCAGCAGGTCTCGCTCACGCTGCCCTATTCCGACAACGGTTTTACGCTGCATTTCTCGCAGCCACGCTTCATCGGGGCCAGCAGTCAGCGACGCTTTGAATACCGCATGCAGGGAATCGACGCTTCGTGGACCAAGGGCACGAAGAACGCCGAGGCCACCTACCTAAACATGCCGCCAGGCGACTACGTCTTCCTGCTGCGCGAGGCCGGCAACACCGACGAGGGCAGCTTTGCCCGCCTCAACATCACCATCCTGCCGCCCTGGTATCGCACCAACCTGGCCTATTTCATCTACGTCCTCCTCATCGCCTCGGCCATTGCCTGGCTGCTCTATCGCTACAACAGCAGGTTGAAGAAGCGTTATAACCGTAGGCTGAAGGAGTATCAGACGGAGCAGGAGAAAGCCAACTTCGAGTCGAAGATACGCTTCTTCGTCGACATCGTCCACGAGATTCGTACCCCGCTGACGCTCATCAGTCTGCCGCTGGAACAGATGGAGGAGAGTCCGCTGAGCGACGAGAACCGTCGCCATGCCAGCGCCATACGCCGCAACATGAACTATCTGCTGGGCATCACCAACCAGCTGCTCGACTTCCAGAAGGCCGAGCACGGGAAGATTCAGCTCAATCTCCGCAGTAGCGATGTGGGCCAGCTGCTTAACGATACCTTCCTGCAGTTCACCGATGCCATGGAGGTGCAGGGCAAGCGCATCCAGCTGCAGCTGCCCGACGAGCCTATCGTCAGCACCATCGATGCCGACAAGGTGCAGAAGGTGATGATGAACCTCATTGGCAACGCCGCCAAGTACGCCCGCTCCGAGATTATCGTGCGATTGGAGTTGCTGCCTGCGCCCAATGGAGAAACAGCCGGCGCCCCCATTGACCAGCTGCGCATCTCCGTCATCGACGATGGCCCCGGCGTGCCGAAGGAGGAGCGCGACAAGATCTTCGACCTCTACTACCAGATTGGCCGCTCGGCCTTGCCGCTCGGCGCTGCCCACGACGAGCATGTTGCAGCCACTCTGGGCACCGGCCTCGGCCTCTCCTACGCCAAGATGCTGGCACAGGCCCACGATGGCGACCTCGTCTATGCCGACGCCGTGGGGGGAGGGTCAAACTTCCAGCTGGTGCTGCCAATAAAAGAGAACCAGCGGACCGCCCAGACCTCCACCCTGCAGACCCACCCCTGGCCCCTCCCTTGTAGGGAGGGGAGTGGTTACACTCAAGACCAAATATCTGATGGAGAACAATCTGCGGAAGGACTATCTACTCCCCTCCCTGCAAGGGAGGGGGCGGGGGAGGGTCCGCTGGGGATGGGCCTGCAGTCTCAGTTCCGCATCCTCATCGTGGAGGACAACGAAGAGCTGCTGCAGATGACCACCGACGCCCTGCGACAGCATTTCCGCATCCTCAAAGCCCGTGATGGCATCGAGGCGCTCGACGTGCTGAAATACAACGATGTCGACATCATCGTGAGCGATGTGATGATGCCCCGCATGGACGGCATCGAGCTGTGCACCAAAGTGAAACAGGACATCAACTACTCGCACATCCCCGTCGTCCTGCTCACGGCGAAGACCAGCGTCGAGGCCAAGGTGGAAGGGATGCAGAGCGGAGCCGACATCTATCTGGAGAAGCCCTTCTCGGTGAAGCAGCTGCACCTGCAAATCCTGAACCTGCTGCGGATGCGTCAGACCTATTACGAGCGCATGCGCAACATCAACCTCGACGGCAACGACAGCCCCGACGACCCATCGGCCAGCACCCCCACCAACCAGCTGGGCCTCAATCAGCAAGACCTCCTGTTCATGGAGCGGCTGCAGAAGATGGTGGCCGAGAACATGCGCGACGAGGAGTTCTCCATCGACCAGCTGGCCGAGCAGATGAACATGAGCCGCAGCAGCTTCTACCGCAAGATTAAAGCCCTCACCGACATGACCCCCGTGGACTACCTGAAGATGCGCCGTCTGGAGCAGGCCGCCACGCTCCTGCGTCAGGGCATCCGCATCACCGAGGTGGCCGAGCGGGTGGGATTCACCAGCAGCAGCTACTTTGCAAAGTGCTTCAAAGCCCGTTTTGGCGTATTGCCAAAGGACTTTATAGCACGATGAACAGATTTTCGCTTTCTTTGAATAGCATTTTTTGTACAAAAAACGGAAAATGCTATAATTTTGTGCCCAGATTCTTAACTAACAATCTCCATTTATTCACCAAAAACTATTTTTTATGAACAGACATTCTACTTTCGCATTGGGGCTTCTCATGGCCTCATTCGCCCTGGGCACACAGGCCCAGCCCAGTTCGCCCTGGGTGGGCAACCCGCTCGCAGAGGGCGAGTTCTACCTCTACAACGTTGAGTCGGGACTATGGCTGCAGAACAACGACAGCAAGACGGAAGACTGGACGACGCGTGCCGCCATCGGCACACGTGGCTTCGAGTGGAAAATTGTGGCCAGCGACGGCGCCTATGCCCTGCAGCCCAATTTCTACATCAACCAATCGTCGAACCTGGCCTTCTCCATCAACCCCGACAACAACTACATCGACACTGGCGACGGTAAGACATGGGAAATCAAGCCCTACGATGCCATGATCGAGGCTGGCGTGAGCAACGCCTATGCCATCAACAGCGGCAACAAGGTGCTGGGCACCGTGAAGTACAACGAGGGCCAACGCCAGAACAACCTCTTCACCCAGGAGGGCGACGAGCGCTGGTATCTGGAGAACCCCGACTACAACGTCAACATGAGCGAGCGCAACACGTGGCAGCTTGTCACCAAACAGGAGCGCCTTGCCAAGATGGTGGCCGAAGCCTCGCCCAGCAATCCCGTGGATGCCTCGTGGCTCATCCCCGCTGCCGACCTGGCCAACAACGACAAGCGTTATGAGCTGTGGACACGCGACTGGGATGGCGGCAACAACGTGAAGGGCGGCGACGGCGCCGTACACGGCAGCTGCTGCTTGGAGAGTTGGAACTCCAACCACATCGACTTCAGCATCACGCTCACCGACCTGCCCAACGGCACCTATCGCTTCAACCTGCAGGGCTACTACCGCGACGGTGGCCGCTCCGCAGTGGTGGCACACCGCAACGACGGCACCGAGACCATCCGTTCCTACTACTTTGCCAACGAGGTGGAGCACCCCCTCATGTCCATCCTCGACGGAGCCATGACGGCCGAGGGCACCAGTGGATACGCCTACACAGAGGGTGGTTTCTGGTACCCCGACAGCCATGGCGACGCCAACCGCTGCTTCAACCTGCACAAGGGCTACGTGAACGATGAGATCGAGGTGGTCGTCACCACCCACATGCTCAAGATTGGCATCAAGAAGAGTGAGAAGGTGAACGACGACTGGACCGTCGTCGACAACTTCCACCTCACCTATCTGGGCAACAACATCGACGTGAGCACATTTGTCGAGGCTCTCAACAACGCCATCAGCGAGGCCGAGCAGTTCGACCTCACCACCACCTCCATCATTCTTGCCGTCCAACTCCAGAACGCTATTGATGAGGCCAAGTCGAAGGTCAACTCAAATGATCCCGACGAGCTGTCGGATGCCACCGCTGCCGTCATCGCTGCCCTCAATGCCGCCAAGGCTGTCAACATCGTGGTGCTGAACCAGACATTGGAAGTGGCCGAAGACGGTGTCGACGTGTCGGATGCCGCCAGCGCCATCGTCTTCGCTACCACAGCCGACGAGGTGAACAAAGCCCTCTTCGACCTGCGCACCGCTCGCAAGCTACACGCCATGCGTTTGCCCGATGTCTACACCGGCTCAGCTCCTGAAGACGGCGTGGAATACTTCTTCTACAATGTGGGCACCGGCCTCTTCCTCAACAACGGCTCCGACTGGAACACCCACACCGCCGTCGACGTCTACGCCCTGCCCATCACCCTCGTGGCCGATGGCGAGAACTTCAAGCTGAAGAACCACGCCTTCTACCGCGACGAGCAGTGGATCAACTTCAACGCCTACGTAGACACCGGCAACCAAGACCTCTGGTATTTCCTACCCGTCGAGGGCAAGGACAACGTCTACAACATCGTGGTCTTCGACCGTCACGACCTGGCCCTGGGCTACAACCCCTACGGACACACCGACCGTGGCATGGACTACCACTACCCGCTGAACGTAGCCAAGGAGCAGACCGACCTGGGGAACCCCAACAACCAATGGAAGCTCGTCAGCCGTGCTGAGCTGGAGGCCCTCTACGAGAACGCCACCGCCGAGCAGCCCGCCGACGTATCCTATCTCATTGCCAACCCCGGCCTGAGCCGCGTGTGGGACATCAACAAGTGGTCGCTGGTCCGCGATGGCGGTGATTCACACCACGTCTCCATCGATGACGATGGCAACTTCGACCGCAACAGCGACTATGGCTTCGAGGTTTGGAACGCCAACTCGTTCACCTTCTCGCAGCAGCTCAGCGGCCTGAAGCCCGGTTTCTACGAGGTCGGCGTCAGCGGATTCTTCCGTCAGGGCGACGGCAACTTCCAGACGTCGGTGGTCAACGCTGGCGAGTCACTCATCAGCGAGGCTTACCTTGAGGCTAACGGCGAGCAGGCTCCTCTACCCAACATAGCCACCGAGGCTGGCAAGCTGCCCGGCATCTTCTCGCAGCCCAGCGACAATGGCACCTTCGCCAACTGGCCACGCGAGGCATTGCACGCCTTCCAGACGGGACTCTATCGCACCGCCAAGGTGGTGTGCAGCGTTCAGGACGACGGTGAGCTCACCATTGCCGTGAAGCAGGATCAGAAGACCACCGATGCCAGCTGGGCACTCTTCGACACCTTCCGCCTTGCCTATCTCGGCACCGACATCAGCACCGCCATCACCGACCTCGAGCCTTCAACAGACAATGCTCAAGGGATCAACGGGCAACGTGTCTACAACCTGAAGGGACAGCAGGTGACCGCCCCCGTCAAGGGCCTCTACATCATCAATGGCAAAAAGGTTGTGAAGTAATACATCATTTGCGTATAGTAAGCCCCCAAAGTTCTTGCTTGTCGAAGAACTTTGGGGGCTTACCTATTAAGGTCGTTAAAACCGAAAAGTTCTTTGCAAAAGCAAAGCAGCAGAGTAGAGTTGTTTTAGTTGTCTAAGTTGTCTTAAAAACAACAAGGCGCAGCCACTCCCCTCCCTTCAAGGGGAGGGGCAGGGGTGGGGTCTGTATATTCCTCATTCGCAGGACTTTAGAGGCCCCACCCCTAACCCCTCCCCTTGAAGGGAGGGGAGTGGCTGCGCGTAGTTTATCTCAGATTGGTCTTAATGACGGTTTGGTTTAATGCGACTTCCATTCAGTACAAGCCTGCCGATAAACAAGCTTCTGGAGCGTATGTCAAAACGGCTGATTTTCAGTAACTATTTTGGGCCCCAAAAATCTCGTATGAGATTTTTTCAAAAGTCGTTAACTTTTTTCAAAAAGTCGTTACCAAAATTTCGGAAAGCGCCACCAGGTTTTTTAGAGGTCGCATTTCATAATCGTCCGCCATTTTGTTCACATGATCTGGGAAGACGGCGCTTCGACCGAAAATCGTTGTTTTCTGAACAGGAATTTGCGTAGGGAATGACTTTTTTTCTTTAATTTTGCAGTGGAATTAAAATAGAAACAGAAAATGAGAAAAAGGTTGTTACTGATGATGACGCTGCTGACGACCATCCTGGCGACGGCTGCAGCGCAGAAAAGCATTGTGACGCTGGCCGACCCGTATGTCCTGCTTGATGGCGACACCTATTACGCCTATGGCACGGGCGAGGCCGACGGCATTGCCGTGTGGACTTCTACCGACCTGCAGCACTGGTCGCGCCATGGCGCGCTGGCCCTGCACAAGCAGCACACCACCGAGACGCAGTGGTTCTGGGCGCCCGAGGTGTACAAGAAGAACGGGCAGTACTATATGTACTACTCGGCCAACGAGCACCTCTACGTTGCCACCGCCACCCAGCCTACCGGGCCCTTCCACCAGGTGGGCGAGTGCATGACGAAGGCGATGCTGGGCGACGAGAAATGTATCGACAGCAGCGTGTTCTTCGACGACGACGGACAGGCGTGGCTCTTTTTCGTGCGCTTCACCGACGGCAACTGCATCTGGATGTGCCAGCTCGACGATGACCTCGTCACGCCCAAGGCGGCCACGCTGAGCAAGTGCATCAACGTGAGCCAGGCTTGGGAGGACAAGCTGGGACGCGTCAACGAGGGGCCTTTTGTGCTGAAGCATGGCGGCATCTACTATCTCACCTATTCGGGCAATGACTTTCGCAGCCACGACTATGGCGTGGGCTATGCGATGACACGCACCCTCGCGCCTGCCAACGGCGCTGCTCCCACATGGTCGAAATACTCGGGCAACCCCATCGTGCATCGCGTAGAAGGCCTCTATGGCACAGGCCACCACTCTTTCTTCACCGACAAGGAGGGCAGCCTGCGCATCGTGTTCCATGCCCACGACGATGAGACGGAGGTCTATCCCCGCCGGATGTACATCGGAAAGATGGAGTTTGTGGGCAACAGGCTGCAGATGACTGCCGATCCGCTCATCCGTCCCTCAGAACCCAACCTCTCGAACATCGGTGCGCCCCTCCACCAGTCGGCCTCATCCCTTCACCCCTCCTACCTCTCGCTGCTTGGCATTCTGGCAGAGCGGCCGGGGCACGGCATCTATATTTCGCAGGGGCAGAAGATCATGTATAAAAACTAATTGAAATGAAGAAGCACCTTATTCTGTCCATCATTGTTTCGTTGCTGTTCGCTGCTCCCACGGGCTTGAATGCCCAGCCCGCCATGAGCGGGAATCCCATTGTTGAGGGTTGGTATGCCGACCCCGAGGCCGTTGTCTTCAACAAGCAGTGCTGGGTGTTCCCTACCTATTCTGCGCCCTACGACGAGCAGCTGCATTTCGACGCCTTCGCCTCGAAAGACCTGGTGCACTGGAAGAAACACCCCCGAGTGCTCACCAGCAAAGAGGTGAGTTGGGCTCGGCGAGCCATGTGGGCACCGGCCATTGTGAAGAAGGACAAGAAGTACTATCTTTTCTTCGCCGCCAACGATGTGCATGAGGGCGAGGTGGGCGGCATCGGCGTGGCCGTGAGCCGCAAGCCGCAGGGACCCTATAAGGATGCGCTGGGAAAGCCGCTCATACAGCATATCGTCAATGGCGCACAGCCCATCGACCAGTTTGTTTTCCGCGACGACGATGGCCAGTATTATATGTATTATGGGGGATGGGGCCACTGCAATGTGGTGCGCCTTGCCGATGATTTGTTGAGCATCGTCCCCTTCGCCGATGGCACCACCTACAAGGAGGTGACGCCTGAGCGCTATGTCGAGGGGCCGTTCATGCTGAAGCGAAGGGGCAAGTATTATTTCATGTGGAGCGAAGGAGGGTGGGGTGGCCCCGACTATTGCGTGAGCTATGCCATCTCCGACTCGCCGTTGGGACCTTTCCAGCGCATTGGGAAGATTCTGGAGCAAGACCCGCAGGTGGCCACTGGTGCAGGCCATCACTCGGTGGTTTGCACAGGCAACGATGAGTGGTACATCGTCTATCACCGTCGTCCCTTGGGCGAGACCGACGCCAATCATCGTGTCACCTGCATCGACCGCATGGAGTTCGACGAGCAGGGATTCATCAAAAAAGTTGCCATCACCCAGGAAGGCGTGAAGGCAACTAAAATCAAACTCGGGAGATAAACTTTAACCTAAAAGGTCATAAGGCCAATCCGGGAAAAACTACACTTTGAAAACGAACACTTTTTTTTTACGCTCATTTTATTATTAGGTCAACTGCTATATCATTGCCTAAAAATATATTGCATTTTTTTGCCCTGAATGATAGGAGTCAGAAAAATAATCATTAAATTTGCACGCAAAAGTTTTAAACATGAAAAGACGATTATTATTTGCCCTGCTCTGCTTGGTGGCCGTGGCAGCATCAAAAGCCCAGATTCAGACCAATGCTGGCGTGCAGTATCTTCAGTGCATGCCGAAGGATGTGTCAACCGATTTCAACGACCTCAGTAACACCTATTTCCTTGCCGACTCGCTTGCCGCTTTCGACCGTGCGAAGGGCGAAGGCCTGGTGCAGTGGAAACGCTATCGCTTGTCGCCCCGACAAGCCTTCAACCTGAATGGCTATTGGCCGGTGCGCATGCAGATGCTCGACTTCCCCGATGCGGCCTACGACAACGACCCCGCCCTGCGCCTGAGCATCGAGTTCGTGTCGCCTCGCACGGCGCGCATCCGTATGCTCACCACTCCCATCGTGCCAGACGATACCGATGCCGACGACCCGATGTTCGGCCCTGTGTTCAAGGTGCGATACTACTCAGATATCGACGGGAAGAGGCTCACCACGCCGTCGTGGCGTTCTTCCGACGATGGCCGAACCATCGTCTACAAATCAGACTTCGGCAGCATCGCCATCCAGCGCCACCCCTTCCGTCTGGTGCTGAAGGATGCCCGTGGCCGTGTGCTCACCCAGACGCGCCACATCATCGACAACGACTCCACGCAGGTGAAGCTGCTGCCCTTCTCGTTCATCAAGCGCGGCAGCGACAACTCACGCTCTGTCAACCCCGTGTTCCTGCTCTCGCCTGGCGAGCGCATCTATGGCTGTGGCGAGTCGTTCACATCTTTGAATAAGGTGGGGCAGAAGGTACACCTCAGCGTCACCGACCCGCAGGGACCCGAAACCGACGGCATGTACAAGCCCGTTCCCTTCTATTTCAGCAATCGTGGCTATGGCATCTTCATGCACACGTCGGCTCCCGTCACTGCCGATTTCGGTGCCTCGTATATCGGAGCCCAGCGCCTGTTCATGGCCGATGAGCAGATAGACCTCTTCGTCTTCTTTGGCGAGCCGAAGGACATCCTCAACGAGTACACCAACATCACTGGCAAAAGTCCCATGCTGCCACTTTGGAGCTTTGGCACATGGATGAGCCGCATCACCTATTTTTCGCAGCAGGAGGGGCTCGACATAGCCAAGAAGCTTCGCGCCAACCGCATCCCCGCCGACGTCATCCACTTCGACACCGGCTGGTTTGGCACCGACTGGCAGTGCGACTATGAGTTTGCCCACGACCGCTTCCCCTCGCCCGAGAAGATGCTGAAGCAGTTGGCACAGGACGGTTTCCACACCTGTCTGTGGCAGTTGCCCTACTTCACTCCCAAGAACCGTTTCTTCCCCGAGATTGTCAAAAACAATCTCCACGTCAGGAATGCCACGGGCGGCATGCCCGTTGAAGATGCCATCCTCGATTTCACCAATCCCGAAACCGTCAGCTGGTATCAGTCCAAGATTTCGGGCCTGCTGAAGCAGGGCGTCTCCACCATCAAGTGCGACTTCGGCGAGGCTGCACCCTATAATGGCATCTACCACAACGGGCGTGGTGGCCTGTATGAGCACAACCTCTATCCCCTGCGCTACAACAAAGCCCTGTGGGAGGCTGTCAACCGCCAGTATTTCGGCGAGGGCATCATCTGGGCCCGCTCCGCATGGGCCGGCAGTCAGCGCTATGCCCTGCACTGGGGCGGCGATGCTGCCACGAATGATATTGGTATGTTGGGCGACCTGCGTGGTGGTCTGAGTTTTGGCCTGAGCGGCTTCTCGTTCTGGAGTCACGACATGGGTGGCTTCGTCACCGCTTCGCCCGAGGACATCTATCGCCGTTGGCTGCCCTTCGGTTTCCTGTCGAGCCATACCCGCGCCCACGGCGCACCGCCCACGGAGCCGTGGCTCATCAGCGAGTCGTTCACCGATGCCTTCCGTCAGTGTGCCGAGATGAAATACAAGCTGATGCCTTATGTTTATGCTCAGGCGAAAGACTGCTCTGAGCGAGGGCTGCCCATGGTGCGCGCCCTGCTGGTGGAGTTCCCCCACGACCCAGGCGCTTGGCTGGTGGAGGATGAGTATCTCTTTGGCAGTCAGATGCTCGTTGCCCCGCTCATGGAGAGTGGCAACAGTCGCATGGTCTATCTCCCCTCGCAGGAGGCTGGTGGGAGTCTCAAGTGGATTGACTATCAGACGGGGCGCGTCTATGGCAGTGGCTTCCAGACCATCGAGGCCGGCCCCATCCCCGCCATCATCCTTGTTCGCGACGGCAGCATCATCCCCCATGCTCCGTTGGCACAGCGCACCGACCAGATTAAATGGAACGCCATTGAACTGAAGGAGTACAAGGCCGATGCCACTCGCTGCACGGGTCTGCTCTTCAAGCCTGGCGATACGAAGCTACAAACCATAGAGAAATGAGAATACGATGATAAGACGAGCAAAGAAAGAAGACATCAAGCGCATCATCGAGCTGCTTCATCAGGTGAACATGGTGCACCACGTGCTGCGCCCCGACCTGTTCAAGCCTCACACCACCAAGTATAACGAGCAGGAACTTGAAGGCATGCTCAGCGACGACAGCAAGCCCATCTTCGTTTGCGACGAAGAGGGGATGGTGTAGGGCTATGCTTTTTGCCAGGTCAGTGAAGTCAAGGACCATCTGCTGTTGCAAGACATCAAGATGCTGTATATCGACGACATCTGTGTCGACGAGGCAGCGCGTGGCAGGCACGTGGGGAAGTCGCTCTACGAGCATGTCCGCGCCTATGCCCAGTCCATCGGCTGCGACCACATCACCCTGAACGTTTGGGAGGGCAACATCCCCGCCCTGCGCTTCTATCAGAGCATGGGCATGCAGGTGCAGAAGACAACGATGGAGGTGATATTGTAGAGAGGGCGCCAGGAAGGATAGCTGCTATAGATTCTATAGAAACTATAGAGACTATAGATACTATAGAAACTATAGAAGCCGGCCTAACACCCGCAGAGGTAGCGGCTGCCGGGCAGCAGCGACATGAGCTTGGTGGTGATGATGCAGCAGATGTAGGTGAGCAGCGCTATTGCAGGGATGGCCAACCATACGGGCAGCAGCGGATTGGCGGGGTCGCCATTGATGATGAGGCCGGCGATGGGGGCGAGGAAGAACATGTGCATGAGGTACATGCCGAACGACAGCTTCGACACCTCAGTCACCACTGCGGGCGCCTTGCCTTTCTTGGGCTGGATGCAGGTGAAGAGAAGGAAGAGGCCGAAGGTGGCGCACAGCACGTTGGGTGTGCAGAACTCCCAGCTCCATTCCAGCAGGGGCGTCTCAATAGGCTGGCCGGGAACGCCCTTCCACCAAAACGACCAAGCCGTGAAGGCGGCGCCAATGAGGAAGAACAGTGTGCCGAGGCGCAGACGGCGCTGGCGCGACCACTGCAGATGCACGCGGATGTAGTGGGCCAAGACGAGATAGCCCAGATAGCCCGAGCAATACCAGAAGGCCGTGAACTGATTCCAGAAACATTCGCCCCACAGCTCGGGCGACACGAAGAGATGGAGCCAAGGGATGAGCGTGGTAAATGCGAAGAAGCCAATGAACGTCAGCTCCTCGCGGGCCGTCGCTTTCTGCAGCCAGGGCGAGACCACGGGGATGATGATGTAGAGGCTGATGAGCGGATACATGAACCACAGATGGCCCGCCATTGAGGGGAAGTTGAAGGGCAACAGCTTCAGGTCGTTGACCGACTGCTCCCACGTCATGCCTCCCCACAGCAGGGGCAGCAGCGAATAGAGCAGCAGGAAGCAGATGAAAGGCGGCAGGATGCGCATGAAACGGCGGCGGTAGAAGCTGCCCATGGTCTGACCAGCCCCCATGGGTGCAAGGAGGTAGGCCGACACAATCATGAACAGTGGCACGGCGGTGCGGCTGACGCCCCCGTCGTAGAAGGCTACCCAGAAACGGTTGGCCTCGTTGGCCACATACGACATGTTGCTGGCCAATCCCACCGAGGCATCGGCGCCATAGAAGTTCTCGCTGGCATGGACAAGCATCACCAGCAGACAAGCCACCACGCGGACATAGTCCAAGAATGCAATACGCTCCTTGTTCATAAGCTATCTGATGTATTTCTTTCCTTTTTCAATAGTGAGACCTCTTGCGGCGGCATACTGCCCCAAGAGGTTGTAGGCGGTGTGGTGCGCTGGCAGCGCTGTCGACGGCAGGGAATGGATAGCCTGGGTGTGGTCGGCTTGCCGCTGCTGCCACACGGCCAGCATGGCATACTCGGATGCGAAAGCCAGCTGGTGGAAGCCCTTGGTGGTGTTGGGGTCGCCGGTGCTCACCATCCATCCGCTGAGCAGGTTGATGGGCAGCATGTTCTCGCGGTTGTAGTGGTCGAAGGCGTAGTCGAGGTTCTGCTGATAGGACAAGAGGGCGTTCTCGGCATGCGTCTTGCCGTTGTAGACGGTGGTGTTGTAGGGCGCAGCATCGACGTAGGCCCGCATCAGCACATCGTCGAACCAGGCGTTGAATCCCTCCTCGGCTTTCGGGTCGGTGGGCCACTCGTAATAGGTGACGCCGTTGATGCGACGGCCCTTGGCGAAGTTGCGCCAGCTGCTCTGTGCCAGGGCGTTCACATCTTCGAGATAGGCCTCTTCGCCCGTGACGCGGTAGAGCTCGGCGGTGCCGGCCAGCATGGTGCCGGTGTTGTAGGTATAGGCGGTGCCTGATGGGCCGTGGCTGTCGACGTGGGTGCGGTACTTGTTGCGGCCCTCGCCCACATATTGTATCTCGCCGGTCACGGCGCCCAGCATGTCCCAGTAAACGCCCGTCTGCTTGTTGAGCAGCTTCTCCTTCTGCCAGGCGTAGACCTTGCGGGCCATCTCCAGATAGACGTCACTGTGGCGGCGCATGGTGTTGGTGCGTGTGCCGTCGGGCAGGATGTAGTAGTGACGCAGGTCGGCAGGCTCATCGTCGGCCTTGTAGATTTCGTAGAGCCACACCAGGGGCTGGATGAGGGGGCCATTACTGCACGAGTGCTTCGAGTTGTAGCCGGGTCCCCAGCTGATGCCGCCGTAGTCGTTGCCGTCGGCATCGGGGCAGCAGTCCCAGCCGTCGATGCAGTAGTTGGCCAGATATTCGGCCTTCTTCAGATAGTCCTCGTCGGCGGTGAGCTTGTAGGCGCGCACCAGCTCTCGGCATATCCACATCTGGTCGTCGTAGACGTTCTCGATGCCAGTGACGGCGGCCGACCCCTTGGAGCCGCCGCGGTGCACGCCGTAGATGCTCCACGAGGCGATGCGGGCGTAGGAGTTGAGGGTGTAGGTGCCTCGATAGTAGTCGAGCGAGCCGAAGAGCTGCTTCAGGCGGGTGACGAAGCGGTCGTGGTGGTCAGTATAGAGCTGCGGGGCCTGTTCCTTCAGCGCGTCGAGGGCCTCTAGCACCGAGCAGTGGGCCTCCAGTGCAGCGGTGTAGGGCCACACGTCGGCGGTGCCGCTGCCCTGCTTCGTCTCGGTATTATAGAGGTCATACATGCGCAGGTTGTTGGTCGAGCCGGTGAAGGAGTGTTCCATCGTGGCATCGGTCATCAGGATGGCTCGCTGCAGGTTCTGAACGGCGAGGTCTTGCGCAGCTGCGCTGCTAAATGACAAATGATAAATGATAAATGATAAAAATGCCAGTGTCTTTTTCATCGTATGATGTATTTCTTTTTATTGAAAATTGACCATTGACCATTGACCATTGAACGTTGACCGTTGAACGATGAACGTTGACCGTTAATGCGGCGGCCCAGGAGGTCGTAGACATAATGGTCAATGGTCAATGGTGAATGGTCAATGTTGAACGTTGCCTGTTCAACGTTCATCGTTGATTGTTCAACGTCGAAGAGTTTCCATGCCCCCAGCATGATGTTGGCGGAGTTCTGCGTCTCGGTGATGACGAGGCGATAGTAGCGGTAGGGCTGGCCAACGTTGGGATTGATGAGGGCGTAGTCGTCGGTGAGCAGACCGGCACGGCGCAGCTCGTCGACGGCTTCCATCAGCATGAGGCCCGTCTGTTGGCGCGAGGTATCGTGTACGTCATTATTGATGTTGTACTGCTGCGTCCAGTAGGGGTTAAGGACGAACCACGTCTTGTCGAGGGCGGCCAGCTCGGCCGAGCGTGCCTGTTCGAGGAGCCACTTCGTGTAGCGCACCTGGTGCTCGGTGTCGAGCTTGCCAGAGAGAATCCACTGGGCGAGGTAGCGGATAAAGATGCCCTTGAACAGTCCGCCATCGTCCTGGTTGTAGTTCTGACGCTCGTTCATGATGCCCTTGGGCGAATACCACTTGCCAAAGAGCAGCAGGTCCATCAGGTCGGTAGCCGTCTGGCGGTAGTGCTCCTCGTTGGTAATCTTGTAAAGCTCCAGCAAACCGCCCACCCATGTGCCTTGGTTGTAGCTGAAGGTCACCTCGTGGTTGTCGTTCTGCGGGGTGTCCTTCATCACGCCGTCGGGAAAGCGGCAGTGGTCGCGCATGTATTCATAGATGCGGATGGCCCAGTCGAGGTATTGCTGGTCCTTCGTGTGCTGGTAGAGGCGTGCGGCAAGAATCATGGCAGGACAATTGGAGCAGGCGTTCTTCGTGGCGCCGTCGCCGTTGATGTTTTTGTTCCAATGGATGCCGCCACCGTCAACGTCGTCCCATCCTTTCACAATGTCGTTGAAGAGCGTCTTCACCTGCGTCAGGTACTGGTGGTTCAGGTTGGCATTGGCATCGCAGGCACGCAGCAGGGCCAGCGCCATCCACTCCATGTCGTCGTAGAAATGGTTGATGAGGGTGTTGCCGTTGCGAAGTCTGGTGCCGTTGACAAGGTGAGTGAGCTTGGAGAGCACAGCCGACTGTTGCGTGCGATTGTAGCGGTCAACATAGTTGTCGACGCCGTGTGCCGCCCACCAGTAGCCGCCCCAATCCTCGTTGCGCTTCTTCGGGTCCACGGCCCAGTCGCATATCCAGTAGGTGCCGTTGGCGCTCTGATTGCGCTCCAGCTGCTGCTCGCAGAAGTCCATCATGCGGTCGGCTATGGAGGCGTAGTTTCCCCCAGCCCCCGAGGAGGCCAACGTGTAGCGCTGCTCGTAGTAGTCGATAGCCATCGAGGCGGCATTGTGCTGGATGTCGAGTGTGACCCACTGCTCTCCGTCGTTGCTGGCCAACAGCTCCCAGCAGTTGGGACGCATGTCGCGCTGCGCCGAGCTGGTCATGCCAATGGCGTAACCCGTGATGGTGGTGGGGTTGTTGAACTCGTATTGCAGCCAAGCGTTCTGCAGACCGTTGTAGCGTGTCTCGCCGTTGAAGTTGTCAATCATCTGGCGGTCGGCATTCTGTATCTGCGCCATCGTCTTCGGGTCGTTGTCGATGAGATTGCTGATGCTGCCAGCCTTGGCCGAGCCAGTGAGGGTGCCGTTCTCTGTCGTGGCGATGTTCTCGCCGTCGGTCTGCGGATGGCCGAACAGCTGGAACTCGGCTATCCGCAAGCCCTCGCTGCCCGAGGCGCTCTTCAGCACCAGCTTGAAAGCCGTAAAAGCAGTGCTGGGGCCGCCGTTCACTTGGCGCTCGCGGTAGCGGCCGGTATAGCTGAGCGAGTAGGTGCGGATGTTCTGCCACGTCACGCCGTCGGTAGAACCCAGCAGCTGCAACTGCTTCAGGTCGCAGTTGGCATCGTCGGCGCTCACCACGGAGAAGCCTTTCATCACATAGGGACGGCGTGCCTTGAGGATGATTTCCTCGGTACCTGCCAGCTGCGGCAGGGTGAAGACAGTGAGGTCGTTCTTGTCGAACAGGGGCGTCAGGTCGGCCTCGAAGCCTACGGCCTCGTAGGTGCAGTCGTCGGTGATGCTGTAGTCGGCGAGCGTCTTTTGTGCAGCTACGCTGCTATATGATAATTGATAAATGAAAAATGATACGAATGCCAGGAGCTTTTTCATCTTTCTAATTCTTTTGTGAAGGAATAGGGAGCTGCTTCGGCGCCGATACCACGACGGCGGTTAGGCGTGTCCTGCATCTGGCAAACGATGACGCCGCCTTTCATCAGGTCACTGTGCTCAAAATAGTTGCGGTCGTAGCTCTGTCCGTTCAGTGTCATGCTGCCGATGTAGGGCTTGTCGGCGTTGCGGGCCTCGATGACGAGCGTCTTGCTTTGGGGCAGGTGCACGGTAATCTTATCGAAGTAAGGCGCACCAATGGCATACTGGCCAGAGCCTGGGCAGACGGGATAGAAGCCCATTGCCGAGAACACGTACCAGGCTGATGTCTGTCCGTTGTCCTCATCGCCGCAGTAGCCGTCGGGGGCAGCGGTATAGAAGCGGTCCATCACCTCACGCACACGCTGCTGGGCCTTCCAGGGCTGTGCAGCCCAGTCGTAAAGATAGATCATGTGCTGGATGGGCTGGTTGCCGTGGGCGTAGTTGCCCATGTTCATAATCTGCATCTCGCGAATCTCATGGATGACGCCGCCGTAGTAGCTCTCGTCGAAGAGCGGTGGCACGTTGAACACGGAGTCGAGCATCTGCACGAAGACATCCTTGCCGCCGATCAGGCGGATGAGACCCTCGGGGTCGTGGAACACCGACCACGTGTAGTGCCAGGCGTTGCCCTCGGTGAAGGCGTCGCCCCACTTCAGCGGCGAGAACGGACTTTGGAAGGTGCCGTCCTCGTTGCGACCACGCATGAGCTTGCTTTCTTTGTCGAACACATTCTTATAATTCATGGCATGCTGGCGGAAGGGCTTCAGTTCCTTCTCCTTCTTGCCCAATGCCTTGCCCAGTTGGTAGATGCACCAGTCGTCGTAGGCGTACTCCAGCGTGCGGGCCACGTTCTCGTTGATTTTCACATCGTAGGGCACATAGCCGAGACGGTTGTAGTAGTCGAAGCCGAGACGGCCAGTAGAGGATACGTCTGGATGCACGGCATTAGCTCCATGAACGACAGCCTGCCAGAGGGTTTCGATGTCGTATGGGGTAACAGTAAGAGGTGAGAGCTTGAGCCAAGCGTCGGCGACGACGGAGGCAGAGTTGTTGCCCACCATGCAACCGCGATGGCCGGGACTGGCCCATTCGGGCAGGAAGCCGCTCTCCTTGTAGCAGTTCACCAGCCCTTCCTGCATCTTCTCGTTCATCTCGGGATAGACCAGATTGAGCAGGGGGAAGAGACAGCGGAATGTGTCCCAAAAGCCGGTGTCGGTGAAGTAGTAGCCGGGGCAGACCTTGCCCGTGTGGGGGCTGTAGTGGACTGGGTTGCCATTGGCATCCATCTCATAGAACGAGCGGGGGAAGAGCACCGAGCGATAGAGGCAGGAGTAGAACGTGCGCAGGTGGTCGATGTTCGGGTCGTCGACCTCGATGCGCCCCAGCACGTCGTTCCAGCGCTGGCGACCGTCGGCACACACTTGGTCGAAGGAACGATTGCCCAGTTCCTTCAGGTTCTGCCAGGCCTGCTCCTCGCTGATGAACGAGGCTGCCACGCGTGCCACCACCTGCTGGCCACGACGCGTCTGCATCGTTACCACCACACCCTGACGGTCGCCGTCGGCCCGCTTACTCACCGTGAAGTCGCAGTCGAGCTGAATGACGAAATAGCAGCGGAAGTTCTGCGGAACGCCACCACTGTTCTTTACCGTGTAGCCCGTGATGGTGCGGCGCGAGGCATCGGCACGTACCACCGAGCCGCCGTCGAAGCCGTCGACCACGATGTTGGCCTGCACCGTCTCGGGAAACGTGAAGCGCATCATGGCGGCGCGCTCCGTGGGCGTCATCTCGGCCATCACATCCCAATCAGCCAGATACACCTTATAGTAATAGGGCGTAGCCGTCTCGGCCTTATGCGAAAACCATGAGGCACGCTCGTCCTCGCCCAGCTGCGGCTTGCCTGTGGTGGCCATGATGGCCAGCTGGCCGTAGTCGTTGATCCACGGCGAAGGCTGGTGGGTGAGCTTTAGGCCCCTGATCTTGTCCTCGGTGTAGACATACTGCCAGCCGTCGCCCATCTTGCCTGTCTGTGGCGTCCAGAAGTTCATGCCCCAAGGCAGGGCCACGGCGGGGTAGGTGTTGCCTGTGGAGAGCGAGTGCTTCGACAGTGTCCCCACCAGGGTGCTGACATAATCTACGGGCATCGGCGCGGCCAGCATGCTCAGCCCGGCCGTCATTGCTATGCTAAAGAGCCATTTCCTCATAATCATTTCATTCAAATTTTTATGTAAAACGGACAATAGCCATTGTTTATTGTTGATTCTACCACTGAATGGCCTGATCCTCGTTTGGAATCTGCGTGTTCAGCTGACGTTCGAGGGTGAGGATACCCTTGGTGGTGTAGTGCATCGGATAGTTCTCCACGGAGGTGTAGTCGGTGTAGTCGTACTCGATGCCGCTGATGATGACGTAGTGGTGCAGCAGGTAGGGACGCACGTCGTCGGCCTGCTCGTAGATGCGGTAGGAAGCGGTGCCGTGCTGCACGAAGTTGTTCTTCTCGGCGTTGTCCGACGAGAGGCGCACGGTGCCTTGTTTGCCGTCGGCCGAAGTGGGAACGAACTCGAATTTCACCTTGTAGTAGCGGCGGTCGACGCGTGTCTCGTCGATGTTGCCCATGTAGAAGAACACACTGTTCTCATCCACCACATAGGCACGTGCCGTCTCCATACCCGTGGCGTTGTTGGGGTCGGCGGCGTTGGTCACGGTGAGCGTGGTGGCCGAGTAGTTGCCCGAATAATCGTTGTAGGGATAGACGCGCAACATGGCCTTGGCGTAGTTCTTGCGAGGATGGGGCTGATAGCCGCTGGCCGTCTTCACCTCGATGGGCAGCACCCATTTCTCTACCATATCGATGCCCTTGAAGTCGAAGCTGATGCGCAGCAGACCGATATCGTCGCCGCTCTTCACCGTCACGTTGGCAGGGTACTGGGCGTAGTCGCTCATGTCCTTGTAGTAGAGGTCGGTGATGTCGGCTCGGTAGGTGGGGCTGCCGAAGCGCTCATAGTTGAGGATGGCGAGTGTGTCGCTGTGACCCACCTGTACGTTGATGTCGCTGCCGTTGCGGGTGGTGCCGGCCACGATGACGGGGAGGTCGTAGCTCGACTTTCCCTCGCTGCCAAACATCAGCGAGCCGTCGTCATTGTGGCGCGAGTAGGGCACATAGACCGCCGTCACACCATTGTCGTTGAGGGGAGCCTTGAAGCTGATATACTTCTCGTACTGCTCGTCCTGCCACTCGTCGTTGCAAGAGGTGAGGGAAGCGATGGCGAAGAGCAGCAGACCTACTCCCCAGACCCTCCTTGCGAGGGAGGGGAGTATATAGTTGTTTACGTTACAGCTTTTCATATTCGTCAGGAATTAGATGTTTTGTTCTTTTTATGATGTAATCACTCCCATCCCTCACGGGGAGGGG
This sequence comes from Prevotella sp., assembly GCA_017619275.1. Taxonomy (GTDB): domain Bacteria; phylum Bacteroidota; class Bacteroidia; order Bacteroidales; family Bacteroidaceae; genus Prevotella. The sequence goes on from JAFZSR010000100.1 coordinate 40,255, forward strand.
CAGGGGGAGGGCCTTCTTCTTTAGTCGTTATACTTCCATCCAGGGTTCTGCACCAGGTTCTTGTTGCGCTTCAGGTCGGTAAACGAGATGGGCCAGAAGTACATCTTGTCGGTAAACGTAGCCGAGAGGTTGTAGACGGGAATGACTTGCATGAACTCGTCTTTGTTCTGTACCGTCTGGAAGACATTCAGGCCGTAGACGCGCTTGTTCTCCTCAACGGGGGCGTCCATCCAGCGGCGCAGGTCGAAGTAGCGCTTGCCTTCGCCCATGAACTCAATCATACGCTCACGCTTGAGCTTTGCCCGCAGGTCGTCCTTGCTGGTATAGTCGCTCTGCGAGTAGTCGGGCAGTCCGGCACGGATGCGCACGGGACGTATGCCACGCTTCATCTCGCTTAGGTCGCGGCCCTTGATGGTGATGGCGTTGCCCTTCCAGTCGGTCTGCTGATAGCTGTTGCCCTCGGTCAGCTCGTTCAGGCATTCGGCATACATCAGCAGGATGTCGGCGTAGCGGATGGCTGGCTCGAACTTCACGTGGATGTGGCCGTAGGAGCCGCCGCCACTGGGCTGAGCATCAAAATAGTCCTGCGGATGATAGTATTTCTTCACACCGATGCCGGTGCGCAGATAGGCAAACGAGTTGCGGTAGCCGTCGGAACCACTGCGGTAATAAGTCACCTGACGGTTGTGGTCGGTGGAAGAGCTCTTTCCTAACTGTTCCCAGATAGTGCCGTTGTAAGCCACAGAGGCATAGAAGCGCGGCTCACGAGCACAGTATTGGTGCGACACGTTCATACGCTGCTGGTTGCCCACGCTGCGGTTGGTAGGGTTGACCAGCACCTCGGGATATGCGTCGTTCTGAGCCTCGCTGCGACTGATAAAACCAGTGGCGCGATCGCGGTCGTTGCCAGGGTTGTCGACGGTGGCAACACCCGGCTGGCGCCATTCGCGGTACATGCCGTCCACGTCGGAGCCGTCCTTCATATAATAGGTGTCCACCATCTTTTGCGTCAGACCGTGCGTATTCCAGCCGTTCAACGACGTAGGCATGGCATGACCAACGAGCGATGCGATGCCGTTGTCGTGGTCGCCCAACTCGATGTTGCCACGGGTGAAGATAAGTTCCGGGTTGCCGGCAGCACTGGCCACGCCGTTGAACAGGTTGCGATACGACAGGTAGGGGTCGATGTTCTTCCAGCCTTCGGGCCAATTCTTGTCGGAGAAGTCCTCGTCATACGGAGGAGTAACGGTGACAGGACGGTCGTCGGTGGCCACGTCGTTGAAAGGCTCGGTGTAGAGCTGGTAGACGTTGAGGTCGATGACGTCTTTGCAGGCGGCAGCGGCGCGTGCCCAGCGGGTCTCGTCGTAGGTGAGCGAGAGTAGGGGAGTGCCGTCGAAGTTCTTCAGCTGCTTGGCCACGTCGTCGGTGACGTTTGCAGGGTGATGGCCGTTCTGCAGCTGACCGTTGGCCAATGGGCTGGCGGCGTAGGTCAGCACGATGGCGCGGGTGGCCAAGGCGGCGCCGATGGTGGGACGCATCACGTTGTTCTCATCGCGGCGCAGGCTCTTTAGCTCACGGGTGGCCTGCAGCATCTGGTCGGCAATGTAGGTGGCGCACTCCTCGTAGGTGGAGCGCGGCGTGGCCAACTCGTCGTAAGCCAGCGTATAGTCGGCACCCTCATCGGCCATGATGGGCACAGGACCGAACTTGCGCAGCAGCAGCCAGTAGTAGTAGGCGCGGACAAAGCGGGCCTGACCTCGGTAGTCCTCCACCTCGTCGGCACTCATGGCCTTGTTGCGGTCGATGTTGTGGATGAAGATGCTGGCCTGATAGATGCCCTGATAGCAGCGCACCCAAGCGTTCTGTCCCTCGCTCTCGTCGTAGTTGCCTTCGTGGAAGGAGTTATAGGAGGCGTAGTCGGCATCCTTGGAGTCGCCGAAGCTGTTGTCGCGGTCGCCGTAGTACATGTCGTCGGCAAAGTTGAAGGGATTCCATGCACTGCCGTCGGCACCGGTGGCGCCCTTCGAGCCTACCTCAATGTTACAGCCGTTGAGGAAGGAATAGGCATGTGCCAGCCACTGGTCGCATTGAATCCTGTCGGTGAAGACACTTTCCAGCGTCTTGCGGTCCTCGAAGTATTTGTCGCTGTCCAAGTCGGTGCAGGAGGTCGGCACTGCGACGAAGCCGCAGCTTGCGCAAAGTGCACCGAGGAAAGTCTTGATATTATTCGTTTTCATAATCTTCAAAGTTCAATGGTAAATGTTCAATTACAGGTTCACTTGCATACCCAGCGTGACGGCTTTGGTGATGGGATAGTCCTCGCCACGCGGTTGGAGCGACTCGGGATCCCAGATGCTGAACTTCTTGTGCAGGAAGAACAGATTCGTGGCCGAAACGTAGAAACGTACGTTCTGGAAATGAATCTTGTTGATCAGCGTCTTGGGCATCGTGTAGCCGATGTCGAGGTTCTTCAGGCGCAGATAGCGTCCGTCGCGCAGCCAGAAGGTGCTGTTGCGGAAGTTGTTGGCATTACCGCCATAGCTCAAACGCGGATAGGCGGCGTTCACGTCCTCGTTGGGCTGCAGACCCAGCAGCTGTGCCGTCTCGGTATCCACCCAACGGTCTTCCAGCAGACCTTTGAACACGTTACCCCATTGACCCTCGCTAAAGGCGTAGACGTTTTTGCCGTAGGTCATGAACGTGCTCTTGCCGGCGCCCTGGAAATGCAGGTTGAAGTCGAACTGTTTCCACGTGATGGAAAGGCCCAAACCGTAGATGAGGTTCGGTCGGCTGGTGGCACCGATGGCACATTCGTCGCCAGCGTCGATGATGCCGTCGCCGTTCACATCCTTATATTTGATGTCACCAGGCTGCACAGGACCAAAGGTCTGTGCGGGCGAGTTGCGGATGTCGTCGTAGTCCTTGAACAGGCCCAGGGCGATGAGGCCGCGCACCTGATTGACGCGGTAGCCGTGCTGGTTCTGGTATGGATACACGTTGTTCTCCTCGTCGTAGTCGCCAATCTCGTTCTTCGAGTAGGTCATGTTGCCGCGGACGGTGATGCCCACATCGCCTATCTTCTGCTCATAGCGGAAATTTCCGTCGATACCGCGCGACTTCACCGAGCCTACGTTGGCACGCGGATAGTTGTTATCCCAGTATTCCAGACCCACGGTGGTGGGCAGGAAACGGCGCTCCTGATAGATGCCGGTACGCTCTTCGTTAAAGTAGTCGACGGTGAGCGAGAACTTATTATTGAACAGCACCAGGTCGATGCCCAAGTCGTTCTTCGTAGCCACCTCCCAGGTGACGCCCTCGGAAGCCACCTGACGATAGCGGATGCCCGAATAGGTGTTGCTGGAATACTGTCCCCAGGAGTAGCCGGCTCCACTCTGCTCGATGGTGTAGAGATAGGGGAAGCGGGTGCTGCCCGTGGCATCGCTACCCACCTTTCCGTGTGAGAAGCGGACCTTGAACATGTCGAGCCACGGAGCCTTTTGCTTCACCCAAGGCTCCTCGCCGATGTTCCAAGCCAGCGACCATGCAGGGAAGAAGCCCCAGCGGTGGCCATCGGAGAAATTCTCCGAGCCGTTGTAGCCGAAGTTGTAGTCGAGGAAATAGCGGTATTTGTAGTTATAGGTGAACTGTGCGGCCAAGCCTTTGTTCTTGCGCGACACAGAGTTCTTCACGTCCGTGCCCAGATTCTGTGTAGAGATTTGTTGGTCTTCGGTGAACTTAACGTTAGCGCCGAAATAGTGGGCAGCATCAAACGAGCGGTCCCAATGCAGCAGCAGGTCGAGGAACTCACGGCGCCAGCCATCGTTCGATGTGGTCTGTTCCATGTCCCTGGCGTTCTGCACCATCTGGAAATCCAATTCGCCAGTTTCCGTGTTGCGCGAGCGGGCACTGTAGAGTGCAGGCAGGTGGTGCAGGTGGATGGCGTTCTGGTTGTAGGTGTCGAAGCCGAAGCGGCCAGTAAAGTGCAATCCCTTGGTGATGAAGCCGAGGTCCTGCTCCAGAGTGATGTTCGTCTGGATATTATTGTCCCACTCGTTGTTGTAGCCCGTCTGCGTGGAGCTGACCCACGGGTTGATATAGTTCTCGTCGAGCGTATAGGTGATGACACCGTTCTCCTCGGTGGCGTTGAACACGCCCTTGGCGGGATAGTAACCGTTGGAGTACATCACGGGGGTGTAGAGCGCGTTGTAGCCAAAGAGTTGTCCCCATACCTTGTCGTCGCCGATACCGGGTGAGTTGCGCTTGTTCAGGTTGCCGCCGATGCCCAGTTTGAGCAACGTGGTCTTGGTCACGTCGATGTCGACGTTCATGCGATAGTTCCAGCGCTTGTAGTTGGCATTGGTATCGTATTTCTTGCGCAGCGTCTCGTCGGTCTTGTACATTCCCTCGTCCTCGGTGTAGGCCATCGAAACGTAGTATCGGGCCGTCTCACCACCGCCGCTCAGGTTGACATTGGCTCGATAGCTCAAGGCACCGTCCTTCAGCAGCAAGTCCTGCCAGTCCACGTTGGGATAGAGGTCGGGGTCGAGGCCTTCGCGGATGATGTCGAGCTCCACGGGCTGGTAGAGCACGCCGAGGTTGCGGGTGACGCGGGCCTCGTTCAGATAGTTGGCGTACTGGAAACCATCGACAAACTCGGGCGTAATGGTGCGGGTGTGGTACGAGGTTTCCACTTTGCCGTTGATTTGCACCTTGCCAGCCTTACCGTGCTTGGTGGTGATGAGGATGACGCCGTTGGCGCCCTTCGAGCCGTAGATGGCCGTGGCCGAGGCATCCTTCAGCACCGAGAAGTTTTCGATATCCTCGATGTTGATGTCGTCGATGTTCTCACGCTCGAAGCCGTCGACGAGGATGTAGGCCTTGCTGCTGGCGCCGAAGGTGGAGATGCCTCGAATCCAGAATTCGCTGGTGTTCTTGCCCGGCTGTCCCGAACTCTGGAAAGCCATGATGCCCGGCACGTTACCGGCCAGCGTGTTCGTTAGGTTCGACGTGCTGTAGTGCTTCAGGTCTTCCATCTTCACATTCGACACGGCACCGGTGACGGTGAGCTTCTTCTGCGTGCCCATACCCGTTACCACCACCTCGTCGATGGCGTTCTGCACGTCCTCCTGCATCACCACGTCGATGGTAGTTTTGTCGCCCTTCACCAGTTCCTCTTGTGACTTGAAGCCGATGTAGGAGAAAACCAGCGTGCGGAACTCCTGCACCTTGATGGTATAATTGCCATCAAAGTCGGTGATGGTGCCCAGTCCTTTCGAGTCTTTCACAATGACGCTGGCACCGATGATTCCATCACCATGGGCATCGGTCACGCGTCCCGTTATCGTCAGTTCCTTTTGTGCCAAGGCCGAGAGGGTCGCACCCAGCACGAGGAAGAGTATTGCTATATATCTTTTCATATTCGTATAATCCGTATAATCCGTTGTACGATTAATCCGTTAAATCCGTTAAATCCGTTAAATCCGTTGTCCGTTGTCCTATTGTGCTTCCAGGTTTTCTTCCATGGTGATGGTGCGGATGGCGAAGTTGCTGGTGTCCAGGATATAGAATATCAGCGTGTTCTCGCCCGTGATGGCATCGCGGTGCACATCGTTCACCAAGCCAGTGGGACGGTGGAAGCGTGCGAAGTCGCGCAGCTCGCCGTTCTCATTGCCGTAGGTGTTGCCATCGGCATGGGTGGCAAAGCCGCCGCCGGCATAGGTCTTCACAATGCCTTCGGGCGTGAGCAGACGGATGGCATCGTTCTGGCTGTCGCAGAAATAGAAGTCGTAGATGTCGTCGCGTCCTTCGGCCTCATATTGCTCGTTCTTCACAAACGTGCCCTGATAGGGACGGTTGAGCAGGGCCGAGAGGCCTACGCCGTCGGTAAAGCCTGCATGCGACATGTCGCCGGCAATGCGATAGGGCGGTGAGAAGCGCTTGGTCTGCTCGTTATAGTCGGTGCGCAGGATGTAGTTGCGGTTGATGACCACGATGTAGGCGTATTTGCCGCTGGGGTGGATATCGATCTGGAACTCCCAGCTCACATCCTGCACGGTGAACAGCTTTTCGAAGGCACCTGTGCCCGAGCTGTTGCCCGTATTGATGTCGTTCAGATTCTGGTTGGCGTAGGGATTCCAGCTCGTGCCCGAGCCGCCCAGCGTGTCGGGCAGCTGTGTCTCCCAGTATTTGTTCATGTCGAGGCGCAGCACCTCGCCCTGTGCGAAGCTGGTGAAATAGAGCTCGCCATTGGGATGCAGCGAGGCACCGTTGCATTGGCGGTAGTTGGCCAGCTGGCGCACGGTGGAGCCGCTGCTGAAGTTGCCCTCGGGGTCGCGGTCGACGATGTAGACCGAGTTGGCGCGGTAGTTGCTGTCGTCGTTGTCGGCCGAGATAATCAGGTGCTCGCGCCATTTCTTCTGGTCGGCTGTGGCGGTTTGGTCCCATCCCTCGGGGGCATAGCCGCTCTTCTGGCCCGTCTCCTCGTCAACAATATAATCGAAACTGCCGTCCTCATTATACATGAAGGGGTCGACGGCGAAGTCGATGGTGCGCAGACGCTGGTTGGAGAATTTCGACAGCGGCAGGATGGTCTGCACGGTGCGCTCCTTCAGGTCGATGAGCTGTATGCCGTGTGCCACGGTGCCGAAGTGTGGTTCCTGGTCGTAGACCACGAAGAGCTGGTCGTGGTTGTAGGGCGAGAACTGCATCACGCCGTCGTTCTTGAAGCCGCTGCAGTCGTCGAACGAGCCGTCGATCCACACGGCGTCGGCCTCGCGGTCGTAGCTTTTGCCGCAGAGCTTGCCCACCACCATCTTGCGCTCATACTCGAAGCGGTTGGCGGCCTTGCCCGTTTGCTTGTCGACGGTGACCTGCACCGATGCATACAGGCGGTTGCCCTCTATCTGGTCGTAGGCAGCGCCCGGCAGATAGCAGTAGATGGCATTGTTCTTCACGCTGACCAGCACAGCCTCCTTGCCGCCGATGTTGACGTTGACGATCGACGAGTCGTTGCCGAAGTTCTGGCCAAGGATGACCACCTGCTGGCCCACGCTGCCCTTGGTGGGGGTGAAGCTGGTAATGGTTACCGGCTTCGACGGGTCGTAGGGGTCCGACGTCTGCACGCCGTAGTAGTCTTCCACGGTGGTCGACGACTCGCAGGAAGCGAGGGCTGCCACGATGAGGCAGCATAGCAAACCAGCCGAGGTCAAGGTTTTCATTCTTATCGTTCTCATATCTGTTTTTTTATTATTTCAGTTTCTCTTCCAGCACGCGCATCCAGAAGCCGCCGATGACCGAGCGGGCTTTGAAGCCCACCATGCGGCCCGTCTTCGTGTCATACCAGTCGCTGGTAGGCACGCGGCTTTCGGTCTCGTTCATGTATTTGTAGACGGGCTCCACGAACTTCAGGAACGTTTCCTTGTCGCTGGCCATAGCCGCTGTCCACATAATCCAGTCGTTCTTGGTGTAGTCCTTGCGAATGTCGAGGGGCAGACCGTATTTGTTCTGCTTCTTCAGGTAATACTTCACGTCGCGCTCCATGGTGCCGGCGGGGAAGACGTTGGTCTGCCACAGCTTGTCCCATACCATGTTGTACTTCTGGCTCCAGGTGTTCGCACGGTCGAAGGCCAGCCTGTAGTGGTCACCCTCGCGTGCGTCCTTCTCCCATTTCTGGGCCATCTCCTTGGCACGGGTCCTATATTTGTCGGCCACCGTGTTGAGACCCTTCATGCGGGCCATCTCGGCATAGCCAGCCACGCCCATGATGGCCTTGATGCTCAGGTTGGCGTTGTGTGCCCAGTGTCCGGCGAAGTCGTCGGTGCAGAGCTGGTTCTCCGGGTCCTGTCCGTTCTCCGAGAGGTAATCGGCCCAAGTGGTGATCACACCCCAGTATTTGTCTACGTAGTTCGTGTTGCCGTCGAGCATGCATAGCTGGGCGGCCAGCGTGAGCATGTTGCCGGCCTCCTCCAGCGGCATGTCGCCACCATACACCTGTCCGTTGGCGATAGGGTAGGTGCCCAGGTCGTGGGCGGCGAAGGGCTTCGTCCAGCGACCGCTGAGCGAATAGTCGAAGATAGAGGTCATCATGGCCTTCTGCAGCTCAGGGTTGTAGCAGAGGAACAGCGGAGCCTCCGGGTAGGTGAGGTCGACGGTGTTCACGCAGCCATTGCTGTTGTTCTCCTTCGAGAAGAAGAGCAGGTTGCCCTCGTCGTCCTGGAACAGCTTGTGGGCGGCGATGACGTGGCGGTAGCTGGCCGAGAGTATCTCGGCGTAGTGCTCGTTGCCGGCAGCCAAGCCGTCGTCGTAGATCATCTTGTCGAACTCGCGGCAGCGCTGCATGATGTTCTGATACTGCGAGTTCATGCGCTGGAACATTTGGAAGATGCTCACCGTGCCACCATGTGCCCAGTAGCCCTTGTAGCGCTTGTACATATATTCAATGTCCTGAATCTCGTCGTAGCCCATCATCATGAAGCTGGCGGCCTGCTTGGTGGTGCCAAACTCATGCGTGTAGCACAGCAGCGGCGTGTTGGCGGCATCGGCGCCCACGGTCACGCTGCCGTTGATGGCGGGGATATAGAAGTAGCCCCAGTCAATGCAGATGCCGTCGCCCTTCTTGGCCAGGATGGGCTGGTCGATGGTGCCGGTGCGCACATACTGCACGCCATTCTTTTCCATCAGCGTGGTGCTGGTGGGCTGGCTGGCTTTGTTGAGCGCCATCTCGGGCGTGGCGATGATTTTCAGCTGCACGTCGTGTGCGTTGCCGTCGGTGCTGCGCACCTGATAGGAGATGTAGTTGATGGGCGAAGAGAGCAGGTCGTAGTCATCGATCAGCATGGGAGCTGTGAAGACCACGTCCAGCTCTACGGGCCCGCATATAAAGGTATAATATGTGTTGGTGGCTAATACGTCGACCGTCTTCTGCTTGGCAGTCTCTATGCCTGCATCGCTCCTGCCTATGTTCTTGAACAGGCCGAAGTCGGTATAGGCGCCGCCGGTGGTGTTGTGGCAATGGGCGGCAATCACGTTCTCTCCCTCGTGCAGCAGGGCCTTCAGCTTGGCGTCGAGGTGCAGCTGAACACCCTCCACCCAGGTCTCGCCAGTGTCGGCCACCTTGGTGCCGTTGAGGTAGAGTTCGAACACGTCGTCGTGCGAATAAACGATGTAGAGGTCTTCCTTCAGGTCGCTGGCCTTCAGGTTGATGGTGCGGCGCACGTAGAGGTCGCTGTTCAGCTCGCTCCAGCGGGTGCGCACGAAGCTCAGGTCTGGACTTCCCCAGGCGGCCTTGCCCCGTCGCCAGCTGTCGTTCATGTTGAAGGCGGGCTTCATCCATCCTGCCGGCTGCTGCGACTGGCGGCTGTAGTCGGCCTCCCAGGCCTCCTCGTCGGCCATGGGCACGATGCTCTTCAGCACGGCGCGCTCGGCACCCATCCAGCGGTAGGTTTTGCCGTCAACCTTGAGCAGCCCCTCCAAGGGCTTCTCGTCATTGGTCCAGTGGCGCGTGGTGCCGTCGGTCAGCTGGTCGTAGGGCGACCACACGCTGAAGTAGGGGTCGCTCACCACCAGCGGCACGCTGGGCAGCCGCAGGTGGGTGGTTTTGTACGGAGTGAACAGCTCAGACTGTCGGGCCATGACCGTCATCGTCATGGCTCCCATCACACAAAATGTCAATAGTCTTTTCATACGTTCTCTTTTTATCATGTTCTTAATCTGTTTCCTTGAAGGTTTTTCCTGAAAAATCTTTTTACCCTAAAAGACTAATACCCTTTTTTGTGTTTTCTAAGTAGTCGACATCCCGTCGCATCCATCTCTAACTAATTTTTTACTAACTAAACTATCTGTCTGAAAAAACTTTTTCGCTTGCAAAGTAACACATAAAATCACGAAACGAAGGAAAATAAATATTCAAAGAGCATGAAAAACCGTTCAAACCGCAAGAAAACAACTCGTGTTGAACGAAAAATGTTGCGGGCAGACATTTTCTGACGAAAAATTTTTGTTGGATGAAAAGTAAGTTGTATTTTTGCATCACCAATGTGTAACTTCTTATGAAAAGTTTATATACCATCCTTCTTGCCGTCTGCCTGTTTGCCCTGTCGTCCTGTCACCGAGGCGCCGAGGCGCCCATCGCCGCTGACGACGATATACTGCTTGAGCATGTGGGCTATCCACAGGCCATCTTCCACGAGGGCAACTATTATTTCACCTTTCAGAGCTTGGGCGGCGACTCCGTCGAGCTGTTCTGCACCAGCAAGCTTGAAGACCTTGCGCAGGCTCGCCGACGCACCGTGTGGAGCGCCCGCCGCGACACGATGACCCATTTCTGGTCGCCCGAAATCTACCGCGTCAACGACAAGTGGTATATCTATTTCGAGGGCGACGACGGCAACACCGACAACCACAACCTCTTCGTCATGGAGTGTGCCGACCCCGACCCCATGACCGGCCAGTTTGTGCTGAAAGGCCCCATCGAGACGCATGCCGCATGGAACTATGGCATCCATCCCAACCTGCTGCAGATGCCCGACGGCCAGCTCTATCTGCTCTGGAGCGGCTGGCCCGAGCGCCGCCACGAGACGGAGACACAATGTATATATATCGCGCGCATGGAGAACCCCTGGACTACCAGCTCCAACCGTGTGATGATCTCCCTGCCCGACCATGAGTGGGAGCGCCAATGGATCAACCCCGACGGTCACCGCTCGGCCTATCCCATCTATGTGAACGAGAATCCCGAGGCCTTCGTCACCCCCGACGGCCAGCGCGTTGTGGTGCTCTACTCCGCCAGTGGCATCTGGACGGTCTACACCTCTGTGGGCATGTTGTCGGCACCCGTCACGGCCAACCTGCTCGACACTGCCGTATGGACCAAGCGGCAGGAACCGCTGGTGGTGAAAGATTCCACCAATGCCTCCTGCCTCTCAAATGTATATCTCGTCCCCTCTGCCGACGGCAGCCACACCGACATGCTCTACGAGGACAAGCGCATCGTCGACGGCAACATCATCCGCGACATCCGTCTGCGACGCAACATCAAATGGACCACCGGCGGCGAGCCTATCTTGCGCGAATAATACGCCTCTTTTACAAAGGTTTTTGAGGCAAGCGTTACCCTCCAAAATTTTGGTAACGACTTTTTTAATTTTGGTAACGACTTTTGAAAAAATCTCGTACGAGATTTTTTTGCAGGTCGCGTGCAGGTTGTTTGTCGGCCACATGTGTATAATCTTACAGCGCGAATAATTAGTCAAAAGAAGGAAACAATTTGTTCAAAACGCTGGTGAACGGAATGTTTTCTGTTTACAGATGCTGTGGTTTCGTGCAGAATGACTAACTTTGCAGCATCTATCCATCAATGCACAATGAAAACATTCCGACTTTTAATTCTTCCGATGGCTTTGCTGTCGTTATCGCTGACAGCCGAAGCAGCAGCGCAGTTCACGCTGCGCCTGAAAAATCCTGGCAATGACGCCACAGTCTACCCGCTGCAGCAGCAGGGCAACGAACTGAAGGCCCGGCAGCTATTGCCGCTCGACATCACCACCGTCACCACCAAGGAGGGCGACGACACGAGGCTGAGCGTGACGCTGACTGCCCGCCAGCGCGTTTGGTTCAACCTGGGCGTGCTCATCCCCACCAGCTATGCCACCGACGACTGCGACTTCTATCTGCCTGGCTTCTGGTATCACAAGAACCTGCGCTCGCCCCGCGAGGCCCCGTCGTTTCACACCTCGAAGGATTGGAACGTGCGCGAGGACCGTCTGTCGTCGCCCCTGACGGGCGTCTACTGCAATGGCAGCGCGCTCACCGTGCTGCATGAGGCGACGGCGGGGTTTGTTGGCCAGCAAGGCCAAAAACCGAAACGAGTGAGCGAGCTGGGCGACGCGCTCACCACCCACCAGGAGGGCGAGGTGATACTGGGCGGCCCCACGTCGGTAGGCTACATGGGCTTTGAGGGGAGCAGCGGACGGGCCGCCCTCTCCTTCGGCTATCCGTATGTGGAGACGCCGCGCCGCTACATTCGCAAGCTCACACTCGTGAACCCCATCACCACCTTCGCTCGGCTGGAGCAGGGCGAGAGCATGACCCTGACATGGCTCATCCGCGAGACGAAGCCGGCCGACTATGGTGAGTTTGTGGCCCAGACGTGGCTCTACTGCATGGCTAAGCTCAACCCGCAGCCGTTGCAGCCACGCTTCACGCCCGACGAGGCGAAGGCCCAGCTGGCCAACTATTTCCGCAAGGCCTACGTCGACCAGTATGCACTGAAATATCACTCGGGCCATGGCCTGCGCATCGACGACTGCAAGCCCGTGGACCATGTGCAGATAGGCTTCTGCGGACGTGTGCTGCTCAACGGCTTCAACGCCTTGGAATATGGCGAGCAAACTGGCGACGCCGAGCTGGTGCGCATGGGACAGGCCATTTTCGACAGCTGGCTGCAGCATGGTCTTACGGCAAAGGGCTACTTCAAGGACGACTTCCACATTGCCCACGGCATCCCCGCCGACCAGGACATCGTGCACAGCATTCGCCAGCAGTCGGAGGGAGTGTATGCCGTGCTGCACTATCTGCGCTATGAGAAACAGCACGGGAGGAAGCACAAGGAGTGGGAGATGAAGATGCGCACCCTGCTCGACAACATGGTGACGCTCCTGAAGGACGACGGACACTATCCGCGCAAATACCGCGACGACCACAGCGACGTGGACGCCTCGGGCGGCAGCACGCCTTCGGCCACCTCGACGCTGGTCATGGGCTACAAATACTTTGGCGACAAACGATATCTGCAAGCCGCCAAGCGCACGGTGGACTACCTGGAGCGCGAAATTATCTCGAAGAGCGATTACTTCTCGTCGACCCTCGACGCGAACTGCGAGGACAAGGAGGCTGCCATCAGCGCCGTCACCGCCACCTACTACCTGGCCATGGTGACCAAGGGGCAGGAGCGGCAGCACTACATCGACCTCTGCAAGCAGGCCGCCTTTTTCGCCCTGTCGTGGTACTATCTGTGGGATGTGCCCTTCGCACAGGGACAGATGCTGGGCGACCTGGGTTTCAAGAGCCGCGGCTGGAGCAACGTGTCGGTGGAGAACAACCACGTCGACGTGTTCGTCTTCGAGCTGGCCCACATCGTGAAATGGCTGGCCCAGGAAACCGGGCAGCCCCAGTTCGAAAAGATTTACGACGTCATCCGCTCGTCGCTCACCCAGCTGCTGCCCACGAAGGACCGTCTCTGCGGCATTGGCGTGCCGGGCTTCAACCCCGAGGTGGTGCAGCACACGCAGTGGGACTATGGCAAGAACGGCAAGGGATTCTATAACGACATCTTCGCCCCTGGCTGGACCACCGCCTCGCTGTGGGAGCTCTTCTCGCCCGAGCGAACGGTGGGTTTCCTGACGGGGAAGTAGGAGAAAAAGACGCAGATTTCTGTTATACAAACCCCAGGGGGGAAGAAGCGTAACGAACTGATTTACAAAAGAGAGCAGAAATGTATTATCGGCAAACGGTAATACATTTCTTTTTTTACGTGCGCAGGTTGCGGAATATGCCTACCTTTGCACCAGACAATTCGAAACTGAAAGAAAAGATTGATAACTAACAAAAACGTTTATGACTCAACAACGAATCTGGAAATCCTGTCGCACTGCGATGCCCGCCGCCCTGCTGCTGCTGGGCACGGCTGCAATGACGTTTCCTGCAGCTGTGCTCACGCCAGCCTTCGCCGAGGAGCAGCAGTCGCAGAGTCAAGTGACAGGTCTGGTCACCGACCAGGACAAGCAACCTCTCATCGGAGTAACCGTGCAGGTGGTGGGCACCTCTACCATGGCCATCACCGACGCCGACGGTATGTTTAAGATTATGGCTCCCTCGAAGAGCAACACCATGCTGGAGTTCACCTACCTGGGCTACAAGAAGAAGCAGGTGAAGGTGAACGGCGCCAAGATTCTGCAGGTGCAGATGGAGGAGGACACCAACGAGATGAACGAGGTGGTGGTGACGGGCTACAGCTCGCAGAAGAAAGCCTCGATCATCGGCTCCATCGAGACCATCAAGCCCGCCGAGCTGCAGTTTGGTACTACGCGTACAATGTCTAATAATCTGGCCGGTAAGCTCAGCGGCGTTATCGGCATCCAGCGCTCGGGTGAGCCTGGCTACGACGACTCCGACTTCTGGATTCGAGGCATGTCGACGTTCCACGGCAGCAACGCCCCGCTGGTGCTCATCGACGGTGTGGCCCGCGACTTGAACAATGTCGACATTGCCGAAGTGGAGTCGTTCTCCATCCTGAAGGATGCTTCGGCCCAGGCCATGTATGGTGTGCGCGGTGCCAACGGCGTCATCGTCATCACCACGAAGCGCGGCAAGATTGGCGCCCCGCAGGTGCGTTTCCATGTGGAGCACGCCATCAGCGAGCCCACGATGTTCCCCGAGTTCCTCAACGCTTCGCAGTATATGAGTCTGCTCAACGAGCTGGCTGCCAGCGACGGCAAGTCACTGCCCTTCACACAGGAAGCCATCGACCGCACCGCCTCGGGCTACGACCCCGACCTCTATCCCGACGTGAACTGGATTGACGCCATCACCAAGGACTATGCCCATACCACCCGTTCCAACCTGGACATCAGCGGCGGTAGCGACTTCCTGCGCTACAGCATCGTGGCCAGCTACTTCCAGGAAGGTGGCATCCTGGAGCAGGACAAGAGCCTCATCGTGGACAACGCCACGAACAACCAGCAGTTCAACCTGCGCACCAATATCGACATGGACGTGACGAAGACCACCCTGCTGCGCGTGAACATTGGCGGCTACCTGAACCGCTTCAAGAAGCAGCGCGTCGACACCAACGTGGCCTTCGACAACGCCTTCAAGACACTGCCCTTCGTGCATCCCGCCCGCTATAGCGACGGTGCCATCCCCTTGATTTCCAACCGTGTGAACCCCTGGCGTGACGTCACGCAGGGCGGCTATGCCTTCCGCACCTCGTCGAAGATTCAGACGCTCTTCAGCGTGGAGCAAGACCTGCGCCAGATTACCAAGGGCCTGAAGGCCAAGGTGATGTTCAGCTTCGACCGCTGGAACCAGAGCGAGCGCGGTCGCACGGCCAACGTGGGCACCGTGTTCCCCGCCACGGGTCGCGACGAGGAGGGCAACCTCATCTACACTCAGTTCCAGACGGGCGACGAGTCGATGGGCAGCTACACCAACGGCGGCTACGGCAATACCAATATCTATTTAGAGGCCGACCTGATGTATGCCCGCCGCTTCGGCAAGTTTGACCTCGACGCCCTGTTCCTCTACAACCAGCAGGCCTACGACGACGGCGACATCCAGGACTACCGCAAGCAGGGCATCGCCGGACGCCTCTCGGGCACCTACGACGACCGTTATGTGGCAGAGTTCAACTTCGGCTACAACGGTTCTGAGAACTTCGCCAAGGGCAAGCGCTTCGGCTTCTTCCCCTCCTTCGCCTTGGGATGGCTGCTCAGCGAGGAGCCTTTCATGGAGCCGATGAAAAAGACCTTCGACAAGATTAAGTTCCGTGCCAGCATTGGCTTGGCCGGCGACGACAATATAGGCAGCAACCGCCGCTTCGCCTATCTCACCAAGATCGACACCTACGACAACGCCTACACCTGGGGCACCACCGGACAGCGCAACTACGGCGGCATCAACGAGGGTGAGTACGGCGTGGAAGGCCTCACCTGGGAGACCGTGCTGAAAAAGAATTTCGGCGTGGAGCTGGGCCTTTTTGGCATGATTGACTTCAATTTCGACATCTTCAAGGAGAACCGTGAGGACATCTTCATGCGCCGCAACAGTATGCCCACCCAGAGCGGAATTCCCGCCGAGAAACTGCCCTATGCCAACTACGGAAAGATGGAGAACCACGGCGTGGAGTTCACGCTGAACTTCCACAAGCAGTGGAACAAGGACTGGTTCACCTCGGCCTACGGCAACTTTACCTTCGCCAAGAACAAGGTAACGGAGTTCGATGAGCCAGCATCGAAGTTGGGCACCCACCGTGCACAGACCGGCCGCTCGTGGGGCGAACTCTTCGGACTGACGGCCGACCGTCTGTTTACCGACGACGACTTTAACATCACGCTCGACGCAGACGGCAACAAAGTCTACGCGCTGAAGGACGGTATCCCCCTGCAGCAGGTTGGCGCCACCGTGCTTCGTCCAGGCGACATCAAATATATTGACCGCAACAACGACGGCATCATCACCGAGGAGGACGAAGGCTTCATTGGCGGTACCGTCGACCCCCGCATCGTCTATGGCTTTGGCGGCGTCATCAACTATAAGAAGATTGACGTGAACTTCTTCTTCCAGGGTGTGGGCGATGTCTACCGCATCATCGGCGGACAGCCTTACTTCATGCCTGGCGGCGGCACCACCACCGAGGGTAACGCCTACGCTAAGTACATCGACGACCGCTGGACAGAGGACAACCCCCAGCAGAACGTCTTCTGGCCCAGACTGAGCTACGGCCCCAACCAGAACAACTACCGCGCCTCGACGTGGTGGAAGAAGGACATGAGCTTCCTGCGCTGTAAGACCATCGAAGTGGGCTACACCCTGCCCAAGGCTTGGCTGGAGCCTATCTACGGCAAGAGCTGCCGAGTCTTCGTCAGTGGCAACAACCTCTTCTGCCTGAGCGGCTTCAAGCTGTGGGATCCCGAGCTGGGCACTAGCAATGGTCTACAGTATCCTCTGAACCGCTCCATCATGTTCGGACTCGACCTCAACTTCTAAACAACGGATTGAACGAATTTAACGGATTTATTGGATTCGAAAAATGAAAACCATCATGATTACCAAGAATATCAAGCATATCATCGCCGCTTTCTCCGTAGGTTGCGGCTTAGTCGCAACAGCACCCCTCACCTCGTGCAGCGACTATCTCGACAAAGAGCCCGACATTGAGCTTACCACCGACATGGTGTTCCAGAACAGGGACAAGGTGTATGCCTGGCTGGCCAATATCTATAACACCATCGTACACGCCCCCGACAAGTGGAGCCTCACCCGCGACGGCTACGAGGTGATGGCAGACGACATCGTGCCCTCAGAGCGCTGGCAACAGTGGGACTGGGCCGAGAGCATCGGCAAGATTACCGGCAAGTGGACCATCAACAGCACATGGGCCGGCGACCTTTGGGCGCGCATGCCGCAGGGCATCCGCCACGGCTACATCTTCAACAACATGGTGAAGGCCATGCCCGACCACGACCTGCCGCAGAGCGAGGTGGACAACATGAAGGCCGAGGTGAAGTTCCTCACCGCCTACGCCTGGTGGCTCATGGCCGAGAATTACGGCGGTATCCCCTTCACGCCCGGCTATATCGCCCCGAGCGATGCCCCCATCAGCGAGCTGCTGGTAGGTCAGGCTAAGTTCGACGACGTGGTGGACTACTGCGACCGCGAGATGCTCGAAGCTGCCAATGTGCTGCCCGTCGTCTATCAGGACCCCTCGAAGTATGGCCGCATCAACAAGATTATGGCCTTGACGCAGCGCTCGCGCATGCTGCTCTTCGCCGCCAGTCCGCTGGTGAACGGCAACCCTTGGTACACCGACTATGTGAACGACAAGGGCGAGCAGATCTTCAACTCTGTCTACGACCACAACAAGTGGGTGAAGGCCGCCGAGGCCTGCAAGCTCGTCATCGACGAGGCCGAGGCTGCCGGCTACGAGCTGTATAAGGAGATGGGACCCAATGGCAAGGTCGACCCGTTCATGTCGACCTACAACGTCCACATCAAGCGCTGGAGCGAGGGTAACCACGAGATTACCTTCCCCATCACGAAGGAGAGCAACTACCAGGGCACGTACCTGCGTGTGGTCTCTGTGCGCGACTTTGGTGGCGGCAACGGCCTTGGCGTCTATCAGGGACTGGTCGATGCCTTCTTCATGGAGAACGGCCTACCCATCACTGACCCGAAGTCGGGCTATGTGGAGGATGGCTTCTCCACCGCTGTGGAGAGCCGTGCCGACCAGACCGTGTGGAAGTATGGCACCGGCAAGGAGGGCGACGTCACAGCACGCGGCACCTACAACATGTACACCCACCGCGAACCCCGCTTCTACAACGCCGTCTCGTTCCACAACGCCTGGCTCGCCGTCGACAACCGCGCCTACAACTTCCTCTACAACGGCAAGGACAACATTCAGAGCAGCTCGCCCCACGATGCTCCGCAGAACGGCTATCTGGCCCGCAAGGCACTCTGTGTGACCGACAACTACAAAACGGGCGAGGTGACGGGTCGCCAGGGCTTCACCTATCGTCTGGCCTTCACCTACCTCGACTATGCCGAGGCCGTGAACGAGGCTTACAACGATGAGTCGCACCGTCGGGATGCCATCAAGTATGTCAACCTCATCCGCGAGCGTGCCGGTGTGCGCCAGTACACCTTTGCCACCGTGGCCGACGACGACCCCGACTATATCCAGATTGCCGACACGCAGGACGACGTGCGCCGCGTGGTGCGCATGGAGCGCCGTGTGGAGCTGTGCTGCGAGAACAACCGCTGGTACGACATCCGCCGTTGGAAGATTGCCGAGGACATTCCCGAGATGTGTGGCGACTGCTACGGCATGAACGCCCTCGACCGCTCGGGTCGCACCAAGGAGGGATTCCATGTGCGCACCAAGTTCTTCACCCGCGTTTGGAAGCGCCAGTATTACTGGTTCCCCATCTACGTCGACGAGTTCGAGAAGAATCCCAACCTGAAGGAGGCTCCCTTCTGGCTAGAGGGAGAGGAGTAGGCGGGCGGCCTGCGGCCAAAATGATAAATGACAAATGATAAAAACAATCAATATGAAAAAGGATTTGTTTGAAAAGACAAAGGAATTGCTTCACTTTGTTGTCTATATACTCCTCCCCCTCGTTGGGGGAGGCTGGATGGGGGTTGCTTGCAACGAGGATCCCGAGTATTTCCAGCTCCAGACCTATCCCGACCAGATGCACATCGACGTGTCGCAGACCGAGATTGTGTTCAACAAGGGCATCGCCAACCAGCCCGCCCTCACCTTCAACTGGCAGAAGGCCGTCAGCCCCATCAATGCCTCCGACGAGGTGACCTACAAGATGGCCTTCTACGACACCAACCAGAAGACCGAGAACCACTCCGAGTATATCGACCTGGGCGATGTCACCACCGCCTCCTTCACCCACGACGAGCTCAACAGCATCGTGTCGCGATGGGTCATCCCCGGACAGCCCCTGCAAGTCACGGCACAGCTGCTGGCCATCGTGCACAACAAGGAGAAGTACGTCAAGCCCATACAGTCGACCGTCGACTTCACGGCCACCTGCTACGAAAAGTATCCCACCTACATGTACATCCGCTACACCGACGACCTCACCCAGGTCACCAAGACCGAGCGCATGGAGCAGCGACAGATGGGAACGGGCATCTACGAGGTGACGCTCAACCTGGAGCCTTGCACCTACTATTTCCTTACCACCCTTGAGGACTATCCTGCCTACGGCGTTGCTGCCAACCAGACAGGCAAGCCAGGCATCTACACGATGGACTACGTCACCAGCGGCACCGTCAACCCCTTCACCACCACTGAGTATGGCCGCCGCACCATCGTCATCGACACCAACGCCGATGAGAACAACTGCCGCATGTATCTGCCCCTGCCTTCGTCGAACATGCCCTGGATAGTGGGCAACGCCACCGACATTGGCTGGGAGACCAACCAGCCCGCAGGCAAGTTCACCGTGGCCGACCCGTTGCACGAGCCTTACATCTACACCTGGACGGGCAACCTCATTGCCGGCGGCGAGTTCAAGATTGGCTTGGGCTCCAGCTGGGGCGACCAGTTCTTCTATGCCCCCACGGCCAATGCCGACCCCTTTGCCACCGAGACGCTCTTGCCCTATCGCCTGCAGGACGATGGCGGCGACTTGAAGTGGGTGCCCACCCAGAGCGGCGTCTATACCGTCAAGCTCTCGCTGCTCGTCAACGACATGTATATCAAGCTCTATTGACCCTTATTCGCCATGAATATGTTGCATAAATCAATATTTGCCTTCGGCCTGGCCATGATGACCATCGTGGCCTGCGCCGACGGCGAGCAACCCGCCACCTACCAGAATCCCGTCATCGACCGCAGCTTGCCCGACCCCACGGTCATCCGCGCACAGGATGGTTATTTCTACCTCTACGCCACCGAGGACACCCACAACGTGCCCATCTACCGCTCGGCCGACCTGGTGAAGTGGCGCTACATGGGCACCGCCTTCACCGATGCTACACGCCCCATGGACATGGTGCCCAACGGCGGCATCTGGGCGCCCGACATCAACTACATCGACGGCAAATATGTGCTCTACTACTCCAAGTCCACTTGGGGAGGCTCCTGGGAGGCAGGCATCGGCGTGGCGTGGTCGAACCGTCCCAACGGTGGCTTCCACGATGCCCACAAGCTTTTCGTCAGCAACGAGATTGGCATCGAGAACTGCATCGATCCCTATTTTATGCAGGACGACGACGGTCGCAACTACCTGTTCTTCGGCTCCTTCCACGACATCTATGCCGTAGAACTCACTGCCGACGGCCTCAACCTCGTGGAGGGCACCACCCCCGTGAAGATTGCCGGAGGACTCATCGAGGCCACCACCATCGTCAAGCACGACGGCTATTTCTACCTCATTGGCTCCACGGGCACTTGCTGCGAGGGCGCCAACAGCACCTACCGCCTGGTGATGACGCGCTCGAGGAACCTCCTCGGACCCTACGTCGACCGTTACGGCCGTACGGCCATCGGCGACAACTTCTCGCCGCTGCTCAACAAGAGCCCCCAGGTCTATGGTCCCGGCCACTGCTCGCGTTTCGTTACCGACGATGCCAATCAAACGTGGATGCTCTATCACGGCTATCAGGCCAGCGATGTGGATGGCGGCCGCAAGGTCTATCTCGACAAGATTAGATGGGGCACCGACGGCTGGCCTACGGTGCAGGGCATGCGTCCCTCCGTGGAGGCCGAGGCCCCGCTCTTCGGCGATGTGGCTGGCATTGCCTCGCCCAGGGCCCAGCGCGAAGAAGAGCCAGCAGTCATCCTCCTGTCTACCAATGTGCCTGGCGTCTATCGCTTGGAGGGTGCCGACGATGGCGTTTTCAGCTGGCAGCTCATCAGTGCTGCCGGCCGACCGATGCAGCGTGGTACGGCGCGTCGAACGGCCATTGTCGATGCCTCGCACATGGCAAAGGGGATGTATGTCATTCACATCGATTCGCCAAAAGGAATTCAAAACCTGAAAGTGATGAATCTTTAGTTGAACGTAGGTTTTCATAGAAAACAAAAAAGAGGGGTGATTCCCCTCTTTTTTCGTTAGGATTCTTTAGGTTCTATGGATAGGGTAGGAAGAAAGCGGCCAGGTAACAACAAAATGAGGGGAAAAGTAGAAATAATGATGCTTTTCCTTCATCGTTCTCAAGTTTTATTACTATTTTTGCACAAAGAATTGCGAAAGAAGATCTTAACAAAAACTTATAGACATGAAAGCTTATGTTTTTTTGGCAGCAATGCTGCTTGGCCTGATGCTCATGGAAGACCACCGCCTCATCTTCTTCTCAGACGGAGCCACCTGTATCCGTGACAACATCAAGAAAGAAATTGCGGGAAATTACCACTCCGCATGGCTTATTTCCCCTAATTTCCCACAATTTCTTTCTTTATCAAACAGATAGCTTTGATACGTATTTGAATAAGGTGAATAATTTACGGCAATAATATAGCAGTTGTCCTATCTAATATGAAAAAATGGAACGGTTGAAAAAGAAGCGCATCAAGTTTTAAAGTGTACATGGCCGATGTACAGTGTGTACATCGCCGTTGTACAGTGTGTACATCGGTCATGTACACTCTGAAAACGAACACTTTTTTTACGCTCATTATGTTGGCACAGACGCCATTAAGACGTATGCGGCATTTTATTTCAGGCTTTTCAAAATCTCTATTTTCTTGCCGTCGATGCGTATGACGCCACTCTCCTGCAGTTCGTTGAGGGCACGTTGCAGAGAATACTTCTGAATGCCGAAATGGTTGGCCAGTTCCTGACGCGACATCGTCAGCATTATCGTGGTGGATTGTTGACGACGCTGCTCCTCCTTCAGGTAGAAGATAATCTTGTCGCGGATGCTCAACAGTAGCATTTCGACCTTCTTTGTCAGTTCGGCAATAAGATTTGAGAGAATAACGATGAAATTTTTCGCCAGACGGGCATCGAGTTGGACCAGGCGGTTGAAGTCTGCCGACGGAATCCGTAGAACCTTCGTGTTTGTCGTTGACTGCACTGTGACGGGATACCTTCGGTTTTGTGCGAAGAGGAAGGCAGGGGCAAACATCATGCCGGTGTGAAAGACGGACATACGGATAAAACGATCTGAGGAACCATCGAGATAAGCAACCGCCTCGCCCTCAATCATGATGTTAGCATGATTACAGTCTTCGCCCGTAACAAACAGGTAGTCGCCTTTCTCTAAACGTAAGACACGATAGTGAACGGTGTGCATCAGATTAATGATCTCATGGTCGGTCAGCCCATTAAAAAGCGGGCATTGACGAAGATTAAAAAGAGTCTCTATGTCCATAACATCTGCAAAGATAGCGAGAAAGAATTAATTGTTCTTAAAATTAACAAACTTTTATACGCATGGGGCACATTTGTTACCAGTTCCTTTCCTGTTTTTTTATTTAATTTGCAATATAATTTCAATCTATTACTTGAAGGCATGAACTCGATTGAAAGAATAAAACACGCTTGGGCAAAATTTACCGGGCTTTTTTCCTATCGGCAGAAGATAGGCCTGATAGTCATCGCCGGTGTGCTTGTGGGGTTGGGAGGCCTGTTCTCTTACCTCCTTCGCGTACATACTTATTTTATAGGCGATAATCCGTCGGCATGCGTCAACTGCCACATCATGACACCTTATTATGCCACGTGGAACCATTCTTCGCATAATGGACGCGCAACGTGTAACGACTGTCACGTTCCCCACCAAAACCTGCTTTTCAAATATGGATTTAAGGCCATCGACGGACTGAAGCACTCAGCATACTTCATCTTGAACGCTGAACCGCAGGCTATCAGGGCCGAAAAACTGACGGGTGAGGTGGTGATGGACAATTGCATCCGCTGCCATTATCAGCTGAACACCGAATTTGTGAAAACGGGACGTATTGGCTACATGGCTACGTTGAGTGGTGAGGGAAAAGCGTGCTGGGATTGTCATCGACAGGTTCCCCATGGCAAAATGAACTCACTCTCTTCGACGCCTTGGGCCGAGACACAGGTGCCAATCCCCGATAGTCCTGTACCCGAATGGCTGCAAGGAATGTTAAGGAAAAAGTGAATCGTGACAAAAAAACACTACCGCAGCAGTATTAAATCGTAAACAAGTAAAAACGTAAATATAAAAGCTATGGCAAAGAAACTGAAAACATGGCAAGGATGGTTGCTTTTCGGAGGCAGCATGGTTGTGGTCTTCGTGCTGGGACTGCTCATTTCGTCGCTTATGCAGCGCCGTGCCGAGGTGGCGAGCGTTTTCAACAACAAGCGAACTCCTTTCGAGGATGCTATTGTGGCACAAAACGAGAAGTTCAAGCAGGACTATCCCCGTGAGTACGAGACATGGGCCATGACTGAGGACACCTCGTTTACCAACTCCAAGTACAACGGCTCCGTGGCTGTTGACGTGCTGGAGCAACGCCCTGAGATGGTGGTGCTGTGGGCTGGCTATGCCTTCTCGCAGAACTACAACACCCCGCGTGGACATAAGCACTGTATCGATGACCTGCGTGAGATTCTACGCACAGGGCATCCCGGCATAGATGGCGACGGCGACATGCAGCCCGCCACCTGCTGGACTTGCAAAGGCCCCGACGTGCCCCGCATGATGCGCGAACTGGGCAATGGCAAGGACCAGTTTGACCCCACAAACTACTATGCCAGCAAGTGGAGCGATTTGGGTGAGGAGATTGTGAATACGATTGGCTGTTCCGACTGCCACGACGCACGCACCATGGATTTGCGTCCTGCCCGTCCAGCCCTCTACGAGGCTTGGCAACGTCAGGGGCTCGACGTGAACAAGGCCAACCACCAGGAAATGCGTTCGCTGGTCTGTGCGCAGTGCCACACGGAGTATTACTTTATCAAACCCGACGACCCCGCCAATCCTGGAAAGGCCAACTACCTGATGTTCCCGCAGGACTTCGGTCTGACCTGTGAGGCAGCAGAGGCCTACTTCGACAGCATAGGATTCTATGACTACAAGCACAAGCTCAGCGGGACCCCCATCCTAAAGGCGCAGCATCCAGGCTATGAGATTGCCTTGCAGGGCATACACGCCCAGCGTGGTGTGAGCTGTGCCGACTGTCACATGCCCTATAAGCAAGAGGGTGGCGTGAAGTTTACTGACCACCATATTATCTCGCCATTGGCCAACATCGACCGCACCTGTCAAACTTGTCACCGCGAGAGCGAAGAGACATTGCGACAGAATGTTTACGACCGTCAGGACAAATGCACCGAGGTGCGCAACCGTGCCGAGGCTGAGCTGGCCAAAGCCCATTTCGAGACAAAGTATCTCATCGACGAGTTTCAGACCACCGACAAGGAACTGGAGGGCATCCGTCAGCTGCTGCGCAAGAGCCAGTGGCGTTGGGACTATGCCATCGCCAGTCATGGAGCCACCTTCCATGCTCCACAGGAGGTAACCCGTCTGCTCTCGGCCAGCGTGGACTATGCCCTGCAGGCTCGCCTGGAAATTGCCAAGGTTGCTGCGCGCCACGGCTTCACCAGCGAGATTCCCCTGCCAGACTACTCCACGAAGGCGATGGCCCAGCGGGCTATCGGTCTTGACATGCCGAAACTGGAGGAGCAAAAAGCACGTTTCCTCAACACTATCGTTCCCAAGTGGATTGAGGAAGCCAAGAAGAACGGAAAACTCATCGAGATATAAAATCAATGAAAGAAGGCTTCCTTATCGGAGGGGGGCTGATGATAGCGGGTCTGGCTCTTGAGCTTTGCGTTGGGCCTGTGGTGTGGGACGCGTTTGCGTGGCCTGCTAATGGCATTGTGCTCGCAGCATTCCTCACGATGATTGCCTTGATGTTCTCGTTGGGAAAGAAGTTCTACGTTTTCCAGTTTATCGGCACCTACCAGGCGGCTATTCCTGCAATGGTCTATGCTGTCGTGCTGACAATCGTCATGGGACTCACCCGCCAGAAAGTCGGCGGCACGTGGCTGAACGATATGCTGTCGTTCTGGCCATTCGTGCTTATCTACGTTTATATTGCATTGATTCTGGGCGTTATCATCTTGCGGCGAATCAAAAGAATGTTCAGTGGCCGACGCATTAGGGTCAATGACATCGCCTTCCTGCTGAATCATCTCGGTCTTTTTGTTGCCCTCACCACTGCTACGCTTGGCAATGCCGATATGCAACGAGTGAAAATGATAACGGCCATCGGAGGACCTGAATGGCGGGCGATGTCGCAAAATGGTACCATGAAAGAGATGGACCTGGCCATCGAACTGAAGAAGTTCATCATGGAAACCTACGCCGATGGCTCTCCCAAGCGCTTTGCCTCGGAGATTCAGATACTGACGAAATCGGGAAAGAACATAGAAACCATTGTTGATGTGAACCAGCCTTACGAGGTGGAAGGCTGGAAGATTTATCAGTACGGCTACGACACGCAGATGGGTGCCGACAGCCAGATATCAATACTCGAACTCGTTAGCGACCCCTGGCTGCCGTTGGTTTACGCAGGCATCTACATGATGCTGGCAGGAGCGGGCTGCTTGTTTGTTTTAGGAGGGAGGAAACGCGTATGAATTGGGAAGTCTTTATATACTTTGCCATCGCTTCCGTGCTGCTTTGGACGGTAGGAGCATACGCTGCATGGCGTCACAGAACAGGCACAGCCTATGCAACCACCGTGCTTGGGCTATTGGTGTTCTTCGCATTTATCCTCTCGATGTGGATTTTGCTGGAGCGTCCGCCATTGCGAACCTTAGGCGAGACACGACTCTGGTATTCGTTCTTCATGCCGTTAGTAGGCCTTATTGTCTATTCTCGCTGGAAATACAAATGGATTTTGTCGTTCTCGACTATTCTCGCTTTAGTGTTCATCTGCGTGAACCTCTTCAAGCCGGAGATACACGACAAGACACTGATGCCCGCCCTACAGAGTCCGTGGTTCGCCCCTCATGTCATCGTCTATATGTTCGCATACGCCGTACTTGGTGCGGCAACAGTGATGGCCGTCTACCTGCTCTTCTTCAAAAAGAATGACATTACCGACGAAGAATTCGACATCACAGACAACCTCGTCTATGTCGGTCTCGCCTTCCTCACCATCGGTATGCTTTTTGGAGCTCTCTGGGCCAAGGAGGCATGGGGCCACTACTGGTCGTGGGATCCCAAGGAGACGTGGGCTGCCATCACATGGCTCGCCTATCTCGTCTACGTCCACTACCGCCAGATTCCTCGTCACCGCGACCGTCTGGCCCTCTGGATGCTCATCATCTCCTTCGTTCTCTTGCAAGTTTGTTGGTGGGGCATCAATTACCTTCCCTCTGCCCAAGGTTCAAGTGTACACACCTACAGTATCAGTGAATAGATAAGGGAGAAACACCTTAATCCTCACTTTTTTATGATGGTTGCGCAGCCGCTCCCCACCCATTGAATAAATATGGAAGAGGAACGGCTGGGCCTTATTCGCTACAGTTTTCGGATTGCACGGATTCTATGCGGCGGCATCATTGAGGCTTCAGCATAAAGCCGATTGTTTTTGAACTTTACCACCCGCTTTACCCACAATAGGCTTTACTGATGTTGAAAGGGGCTGGTCAAAAGTGACCAGGAATCAGCAAAATGGAGAAAAAGTAGAAATAATGATGTCTTTCCTTCATCATTTTCATTTTTTATTACTATTTTTGCACAAAGAATTACGAAACAATATCTTAACATACATATAATATGAAAGCTTACATCTTTATTGCAGCAATGCTGCTTGGCCTGATGCCGTATACGGCCGAGGCACAGGGAACAGCAATTAACAGTCGTGACCTTCGAGGCAAAGTGGTTTATCAGGATGATGAAGTGGTGTTCCGCCAGCTTGACGAGCATACCTGGATAGGGAACGGGCACAGAGTCTATAACGAGTCGCTCTATATCGTTGAGGGCAATGAACGTGCACTGCTGATTGATGCTGGGACACGCATACCTGGGCTCGACAAGATTGTGGCACAGATTACTTCCAAGCCTGTCACCATGATGGCGACCCATGCCCATGGCGACCATGTGGGTGGAGTTGGTCCTTTCCCTGAGGTTTATCTGAATGCTGGTGACATGCCCATCGTTCCGAATAACATGCGTAACTACAAGGGACAGATCAAGTATCTTAACGATGGCCAAGTGATAGACCTTGGCGGCCGCGAGATAGAGGTCATCTTTACTCCCGGTCATACTGCCGGAAGCGCTACGTTCTTTGACAAGGCAAAGCATTATGGATTCAGTGGCGATGCTTTCGGCTCGACCAACCTGCTGGTATTCACCAACCTCTCTACCGAGATGTACACTGCCGAGAGGATTGAGAACTATATGAAGAAGAACGACATCCATTTCCTCTTTCCCGGCCATTACAGCGGTGACAACCTGGAGACGCTCCAGCGTGTCACCGACATCAAGAACATGTGCCGCGAGATACTGGACGGCGTGCGCAAACCGACTGCCAGCAATGGCAATAGCGGAGGCATGGACATGATGGTTGACGACAAGGGTGTACGTATCAACTTCAGTAGCCGGTCTGGAATGAAATAACCAGGGAAGGAGGGTGGCCTTTTTTTGATAACAGGGCAAAACGCGAAAAACCGAGAAAAGCCTCAGATTAATCATAGAGGTTTTTTCTCGGTTTTTTCGTGTTTTTATCTGTTTTACTAAATAGAATTCTCCCCTTCTACGGCAGAATTCGTTTCCATAGTGGCGCCTTTCAAAAAAATGGTAACGATTTTTTGAAATTTGGTAACGCTTTTTTGAAAAATCTCGTACGAGATTTTTTCCGCTCTGCTAAGGCCTTGAGAATCAATCGTCTTGAAAATTCGCTCAGACTTACCAAATTGCTGCAGAAATTACCTTTTTAGTGGCTGATGGATGCTCATGGATTATGCGAAGCCAAATATATATCGTACGTTCATAACATATTTTTTTCTCTCATAAACTCATCTGCCACATAGAGGTCGCCCAAAAGATATAAGCCTGTTGACTTGTCGTGTAAATCTTCACAGGTCTTGCTCTCATAGAACATCTGCAGTGCCTTTACTGGCTCAATGTCCAGCCGTTTGGCCAGCTCTACCGAGATAGCGCCTATGCGGTTGCTCATGATAATCTCCTGTATGATTGGAGACTTGATGGGGTCATCGTATTTCCTCTGTTCCATCGAAAATCAGATATTTGTCCGTTATTACTTGATTAAGAAGGCACATCTGGTTGTTTGGCTGATGCTCTGACAAGCGACTAAGAGCGGTAGTTTTGTCCATCAATCCTGCCATGTAGAGGTTAACGGTGTCGACCACGCGGTCGTTTGCCACGCCACCTTCTATATAGTCAAAGGGCTGGGCAACTGGCTGACCTTGACGGCTGGCTACAATGAACTCCAGCCAATCCTCGTCGTATGCCTTGAAAAACTTACAGTGTGCCTCGGCCATGATGGCATCACGATTTAGCCGATATCTGTTGAGAATGGGTGCATCCTTTCTACGAGCAGCCATTAACTTAGCCCAGTCTTCTGCCTGTTTGCGGATATCGGTAACGTAGAAACCCTGGCCAAAATCAAGGTTCCGACGCCCGCATTTGCAGTCGGTGTGTTCCACTATCTCCGTTCCGCCATGATATACTATTACTTCTTTCATTTCTTTCCCTCCCAGTTGTTAAGGCATTCAATCATACCTTCAGCGATGTTTTCACGACTTTCACTATGAAGAACCTCATAGTGGGGAATGATATAGCGTTCTATCATTCCCACTTTCTTCATCCGCTGATATACTTCCTTGTAAGAAGTGTTTAAAAGTCGCGCCGTAGCCTCTATGCATGTAGCCACAAAAGCCATAACGATTTGGTCTTTTGAAATTTCAATGATATTCTCCATACGGCTATTGCTTTGTTTCGTTTTTTTCGATGGATGTCTTTGTCCAATAAGGATAGTTTCATTGTTAGTGGTTACAAAGATAATCATTTTTCTCGAAACAGATGCAAAATTCCACGATTATCTGCTTTTTCAATCATTAATAAACCTTTATCCTCACAAAAATGACGAATAAAAACATATTATAGCTATAAATAAAGCCAGCATCCTTGGTGGTTTGAGCCGAAATATTTTGTTATATCTATAATTATTCGGCCTACATTCGAGAAATCTATTACCTTTGCACTCGGAAAAACAAAATTATTCATCACAAATAAAAAAGTAAGCGTATGAAACTAGCAGAGGCATTAAGTATTCGCAAGGATTTGCAGATGCGCATTCAGCATTTGGAAATGCGCATCAAGAACAACGTGAAGGTACAGGAAGACGATGAGCCGCTTGAGGATCCTCATGAGCTCATGAAGGAGTTGCACAGTTGTCTCGTTCAACTTGAGGAACTCATCGGGCGCATCAATCTCACGAACATCAAAACGAAAAACGAAGATGGACTGTCGATTACACAGTTGATGGCGAAGAAAGATACGCTGACGTTGCGCATAGGCATACTGCGCAACATCTACAATGAGGCATCGAACATCTTGAACCGCTACTCTCCCACGGAGATACGGCAGGAATGTGTCATTGACGTCAAGCAGCTTAGCAAACAGATTGACGACTGCTCATCTCGTCTGCGCAAGCTCGACATGGAGATACAGGGTCTGAACTTCATGACGGAACTCGTATAAGCACTCTTATGGATGGCATCTGAATTTGTAGGGCGAATCGGATTTTTATGGAATCCTAGGGGTCTCGGGGCGACCTGCCGACTAACGGTTAATGCTCAGAAAGGCTCAAGGATGCAAGGCTCACGTATTAGGTAGCACTACCACCCGGTTGACTATAAATCTCCGATGCCATCCTTTTTCAAAAAATTCCTCAAAACACCCTGTCTTTGCAACAAGAACTTAAAAACATTCAGCATTATGTATAATAAGCACTCTTATGGATGGCATCTGAATTTGTAGGGCGAATCGGTTTTTTATGGAATCCTAGGGGTCTCGGGGCGACCTGCCGACTAACGGTTAATGCTCAGAAAGGCTCAAGGATGCAAGGCTCACGTATTAGGTAGCACTACCACCCGGTTGACTATAAATCTTCGATGCCATCCTTTTTCAAAAAATTCCTCAAAACACCCTGTCTTTGCAACAAGAACTTAAAAACATTCAGCATTATGTATAGACAAACATAATAAAGCTGACACAAAAAAAAGGGCGTATAGCTCATTTTGCAGGGTGATTTTGAATGGTAGGTAGTCAATAGCTCAAATTGCAGGGTGGATTTCCGTTCTTTAGATTTGTCTGATTCAGGCCAATTGCGTACCTTTGCATTGCAGTCTGAAGCATAGTGGAGC
>JAFZSR010000101.1 GCA_017619275.1 Prevotella sp.
CGTACAGTTGTATCGTAAAGTGAAGGCTATCTCAGGCTCGTCGCCCGTCGAGCTGCTACGCACCGCCCGCCTGAACCGGGCTTACCAGCTTCTGCTTACCACTGATAAGAGCGTCTCAGAGGTGGCCTACGCCGTCGGCTTCACTGCTCCCAGCTACTTTACCAAATGTTTTAAGGAAGAATACGGAATGGTGCCTGGAGATGTGAGGAAGTAAATAAAGTAAAGGATGTGAATTATCGTTCATTCCATCGCAAAATTGTTACATTGCAACATTATTTGCACGGGATGAACGATATTTTTAATGTTCAAGGGCAAATAGTTGGTACTTTTGCAGCAGATTTGTGAAACAAGAGTATTAACAGCTAAAAACGAAAAGCAAATGAAACAAACGAAACGATTCATTCTGAGTTTCCTCTCGCTAATGCTGTGTACGATAATGTACGCGCAGACGGAGGTAACGGGAACGGTGGTCGATGAAACCGGCGAAGGGGTCATCGGTGCCACGGTGATGGAGAAGGGCACGTCGAACGGCACGGTGACCGACTTCGACGGCAACTTCAAAATCAAGGTGGAGGCAGGCAAAACACTGGTCTTCTCTTACATCGGCTATCAGACACTGGAACTGCCGGCACAGAACGGCATGAAGGTGGTGATGAAAGACGACGCCCAGTCGCTGAACGAGGTGGTAGTCGTTGGTTATACCACGCAGAAGAAGGCCGACCTGACGGGTGCCATCTCGACAGTAAACGTCGATGAACTGGCTAAGCAAAACGAGAACAACCCCATCAAGGCCCTGCAGGGTCGTGTGCCGGGCATGAACGTCCAGGCCGATGGTAACCCTTCCGGCTCTGCTACTGTTCGTATCCGTGGTGTGGGCACGCTGAACAACAACGACCCGCTCTACATTATCGATGGCGTGCCGACGAAAGCTGGCATGCATGAGCTGAATGGCAATGACATCGAGTCGATCCAGGTGCTGAAAGATGCCGCCTCGGCCAGTATCTATGGTAGCCGTGCCGCCAACGGTGTAATCATCATCACCACGAAACGCGGCAAGGAAGGCAAGGTGCGCGTCGACTTCGACGGCAGCATCGCCGTGCAAACGTACGCCCACAAGATGAAGGTGCTCAATGCCAAGGAATTCGGCCAGGTGATGTGGCAGGGCTACGTCAATGATGGTCTCGACCCCAACCAGAATGGCCTCGGCTACCACTACGATTGGACCTACAACCAGCAGGGTGTTCCCGTGCTGAACGGTATTACAATGAGCAAATACCTCGACGCAGCTGGTACCACGCCCGCCGCTGATACCGACTGGTTTGACGAGACTACCCGTACTGGTCTCATCCAGCAGTACAACGTCTCCCTGAGCAACGGCAGCGAGCGCGGCATGTCGTTCTTCTCGCTGGGCTACTACAAGAACAAGGGCATCATCAAGGAGAGCGACTTCGAGCGTTTCTCCGCCCGTATGAACAGCGACTACAAGCTGGTGAAGGTGAACGACCGTAACCTCGTGACCATCGGCGAGAATTTCACGCTAAACCGCACTAGCGAGGTGACGGCTCCCGGAGGTTTCTTGGAGAACGTCCTTCAGTTCAACCCCTCGCTGCCCGTCTATACCACTAACGGCGAGTACGCCGGCCCCGTGGGTGGCTATCCCGACCGCGAGAACCCCGTGGCTCGTCTCGACCGCAACAGCGACAACCGCTACACTTACTGGCGTATGTTCGGCGATGCCTATCTGAACATCAACCCCTTCAAAGATTTCAACATCAAGACCACCTTTGGCCTCGACTACGCACAAAAGGCGCAGCGTATTTTCCAGTATCCCATCACCGAAGGCACCGTGGCCAATGCCACCAACGGTGTGGAGGCCAAGCAGGAGCACTGGACAAAATGGATGTGGAACGCCATCGCTACCTATAATTACGAGTTTGGACGTCACCACGGCGACATTCTTGTAGGTACTGAGCTGAACCGTGAGGATGACGTGTGGTTCAGCGGTAAGAAGTATGACTACATGATTCTCAATCCTGATTATATGTGGCCCAATGCCGGTGTGGGCGAGGCCGAGGCCTACGGTCTTGGCGAGGGCTATACGCTCGTCTCTTACTTTGGCAAGATTAACTACACCTACGACGACCGCTATCTTCTCGGCCTGACCCTGCGCTACGACGGCTCCAGTCGTTTCGGCAAGAACAACCGCTACGGCACCTTCCCCAGCATCAGTGCCGGTTGGCGCATCAACCAGGAGAAGTTCATGGAGGGGCTTGGTTGGATTGACAACCTGAAGCTCCGTGCCAGCTGGGGACAGACCGGTAACCAGGAAATAAGCAACATCGCCCGCTACACCCTCTACGAGAGCAACTACGGCGAGGCTGGCTTTGGTGGCCAAAGCTATGGCACCAGCTACGACATTGCCGGCACCAACGGCGGACAGACCCTCCCCAGCGGCTTCAAGCGCAACCAGTTGGGCAACGACGACCTGAAGTGGGAGACCACCACGCAGACCAACCTCGGCCTGGACTTCGGACTCTTCCACAACGCCCTCTACGGCAGCTTTGAGTGGTACTTCAAGAAGACCAAGGACATCCTCGTCTACATGCCGGGCATCGGTGTGATGGGTGAGGGCAGCAGTCAGTGGATTAACGCTGGTGAAATGGAGAACAAGGGCGTGGAACTGAACGTGGGCTATCGCGGCAACGTGGGTGACTTCCAGTACGACATCGCCGCCAACATCGGAACCTACCGCAACGAGGTGACCCGTCTGCCCGAAACCATTGCCGCCAAGGGAACCTTCGGTGGCAACGGCGTGGAAAGCGTAGTAGGCCATCCCCTCGGCGCCCAGGTGGGCTACGTCTATGACGGCATCTTCAAGAGTCAGGACGAAATTGACAACCACGCCGTCCAGAGCGGTGCCGGCATCGGCCGCATCCGATGGAAGGACCTCAATGGCGATGATGTCATCAACGAGAAGGACCAAGAGTGGATCTATAACCCCGTGCCCGACTTCACTTGGGGTCTGAACATCTACCTGCAGTACAAGAGTTTCGACTTGAGCATGTTCTGGCAGGGCGTTCAGGGTGTCGACGTTATCAGCGACCTGAAAAAGGAAACCGACCTCTGGAGCGGCTTGAACATCTCGAACCTGAACAAGGGCGAGCGCCTGCTCGATGCTTGGAGTCCCGCCAATATGGGTTCGAACATCCCCGCAATCAGCACGATGGACAACAACAATGAGAAGCGCGTCTCGAGCTACTTCGTGGAGAACGGCAGCTATGCCAAGCTCCGCACCATACAGCTGGGCTACAACTTCCCGAAGGCCATCACCGACAAACTCTTCATGCAGCGCCTCCGCATGTATGTCAGTGCCCAGAACCTGCTCACCATCAAGAGCAGCAATTTCACGGGTGTCGACCCTGAGAACGCCAACTTCGGCTACCCCATCCCCCTCAATGTCACCTTCGGACTCAATGTTTCATTCTAATATAACAGCATCATGAAAAAGATCATCAATATATTCTGTGCCGTCAGCGCTATCTGCACGTTCAGCAGTTGCTCCGACTTCCTCGACGAGCACACCCCACAGGGCACCCTCAGCGACGAGCAGGTGAAGACCCCTGCCAATGCAGAAAACATGGCTATCTCAGCCTACGCCATCTTTACCTCGGCTGAGGACATTAACTCCAGCTTCTCTATGTGGAACTTCGACGTCCGCTCCGACGACGCCTACAAGGGCGGCAGTGGCACCAGCGACGGGGACGTCTTCCATCAACTTGAGGTGCAGCAGGGCGTACTGACCACAAACTGGAATATCAACGATATGTGGGTGCGCCTCTACAACAGCATCTCACGCGTTAACAGCGCCATCGCCCTGCTCAACTCCTGCGACGACAGCTTCACCATGAAGCAGCAGCGCCTGGCCGAGATGAAATTCCTCCGTGCCTACGCCCACTTCCTCCTGAAGCGACTCTATAAGAACATCCCCTTCGTGGTGGACGAGAACCTGACCTACGAGGAATACAACAACCTCTCGAACCGCACCTACACCAACGACGAGGGCTGGCAACTCATCATCGACGACCTCATGGAGGCTTACAACACCCTTCCTGTGACGCAGGCTGAAAAGGGACGCCCTACCAAGGCTGCCACCGCCGCCTTCCTCGCCAAGGTCTATCTCTATAAGGCTTATCACCAAGACGATGCCAACAGCAATCAAGTAACCGGCATCAACTCCGATGACCTGCAGAAGGTCATCGAGTTCACCGCCCCCGCCCTCTACAGCAACTACGGTCTGGAGGATGACCTGCACAACAACTTCCGCCCCGAAGAGCAGTACGAGAACGGACGCGAGAGCCTCTGGGCCATCCAATACAGTCGCAACGACGGCAGCACCTACGGCAACCTGAATTGGAGCTACGGTCTCATCCCGCCCAACATTCCTGGTGCCACCGACGGTGGCTGCGACTTCTACAAACCCAGCCAGAACCTGGTCAACGCCTACCGCACCGGTGCCGATGGTCTGCCCCTGCTCGACACGTTCAACCAGAAGGACTATGACAAGACTGCCGACAACGCCGACCCGCGCCTCTTCCTCACCGTCGGCATCCCTGGACTGCCCTACATGTTCAACCGCAACTTCATGATGGAGGAGACCAGCATCTGGAGCCGCTCCAACGGCCTCTACGGCTACAACGTCAGCCTGAAGCAGAATGTTGACCCCGCCCTCATCGACCAGTACCTCATCAAGGGCAGCTACTGGGCCTCTTCGATGAATCGCATCGTCTTCCGCTATGCCGACGTCCTCCTGATGCGCGCCGAGGCATACGCCCAACTCGGACAGACAGACGAAGCCATCAAACTCGTCAATCAGATTCGTACCCGCGCCGCTGGCAGCACCCAGATGGTGAGCAGCTACCAAACGCTCTATGGTGTGAAGATGTATGTCGCCAACTACAAGGGAAACTACTCGAAGGACGAGGCCATCCGCATCGTTAAGATGGAGCGCCGCTTAGAGATGGGCATGGAGAGTGAGCGTTTCTTCGACCTCGTGCGCTGGGGCGACGCCGCCACCGTACTCAACAAGTACTTCGCTGAGGAGATTCCCCACTGCGCCATCTACACCAGCGCCCATTTCAACGCCGACAAGGACGAATACCTGCCCATCCCCTTTGAGCAGATCTCTGCCAGCAATGGTCACTACGTCCAGAACTGCGGCAACTGGTAAAAAACATCGAATTAAACGAATTAAACGAATTGTCATTATGAATACCAAGATATTAAATATATTCTTTGCGTTCTGCGTTGTCTGCGGGCTTTGGTCGTGCAGTGACGACAACGCCAGCGACCTGCAACTCTCAGGCGACTGCATGGTCACCGCCCTCGCCCTCGACAACTATGAGGGCACCATCGACCTCGCCTCGCGCTCCATCGTTGTCCGTCTGCCCGAAGTCTATGAGACCAAGGCCATGACGCTCACCGCACTCACGATAAGTAGCGGTGCCAACTGCAACATCGCTCAGGGCCAGACGCTCAACATGGATGCCGCCCAGGTGCTGCGCGTCAGCAACGGCGACACTTTCCTCGACTGGACTGTCAGCGTGCTCCACGACGAGGCACGCATCCTCTCCTTCGTCATCAACGACATCTATACTGGTGCCATCGACCAGGATGCCAAGACCATCACCGTCTATGTGCCCGCCAGCGTCGACATCAAGGCCCTCGTGCCCACCATCGTCTATAGCCAGAACGCCACGGTGACACCCGGCAGCGGTGTGCCGCAGGACTTCACCCAGCCCGTCACCTATACCGTGAAGAATAACTCCGCTGAGAGCACCTACACCGTCAAGGTCATAGCCATCGACAAGCCCGCCGCCCTCTTCATCGGTAGCGCCGCCACGATGAGCGAACTCGACCCCGAGGCCAAGGCCGCCTGCGAGTGGATGCTTGGCAACGTGGCCAACTCGCTATACGCCAGCTTCGCCGACCTGCGTGCCGGAACGCTCGACCTCAGCGACTGTAAGGTCATCTGGTGGCACTGGCATGTTGACGGCGGCGTGGACGGTCACGACGTGTTTGTGGCCAAGGCTACCGACGCCCTTGACACGAAGAACGAGTTGCGAGCCTTCTATGAGAACGGCGGTGCCCTCTTCCTCACACGCTACGCCACCAACCTGCCCTCCTTCATCGGCGTCACCGGCGATGACGAGTGGACTACGCCCAACAACTGCTGGGGCCAGAACGAGGACGCAGCCGAGTTGTGCGGCGGGCCGTGGAGCTTCCGCATCTTCGACGGCCAGAACGACCATCCGATGTGGCAGAATCTTATCCAAGGCGACAACCCGCAGGAGGTTTATTGCACCGATGCCGGCTATCATATCACCAACTCCACCGCCCAGTACCACATCGGCACCGACTGGGGTGGCTACGATGACCACGCTGCCTGGGAGGCCCGCACTGGTGGTAAAGTCCTCGGCGTTGGCGGCGACGGCGCTGTCGTTGCCTGGGAATATCCCGCCCACGACGGCAAGGGAGGCGTCATCTGCATCGGCTCTGGCTGCTACGACTGGTACAGCTATACCCTCGAACCTGGCTATCAGGAGAACTACCACAAGAACATCGCGACTATGACAAAGAATGCCATTAATTATTTAACAAAGTAAAGCCTTATGAAGACAATGATATATTCAATATTCGCAATCATGCTGTCAGCCCCCGTGCTGACGGCATGCAGCGACGACGACTTCACCGCTGACCCCTCACGCGACTGGGCTGGCACCACCACCTTCTTCACCCCCACCGACGATGCTGGCTTCAACACCTACTACATGCCCGCCATCGGACGCTGTGGCGACCCCATGCCCTTCTACGATCAGAAGGCTGGCGAATACAAGGTGCTCTACCTACAGGAGTATGACAACAACGGCGCCTGCTACCATCCCTTCTGGGGCATCAGCACCAAGGATGGTGCCAACTACACACCCCTCGGTGAAGTCCTTCCTACTGGCACCAGCACCGCCCAGCAGGATGCTTCTCTTGGCACTGGCTGCGCCATCTACAACGAGAAGGAAGGTCTCTACTATATCTACTACACCGGCTACAACGTCCTTCTTCCCAATCATGAGG
Organism: Prevotella sp.; assembly: GCA_017619275.1. GTDB lineage: Bacteria > Bacteroidota > Bacteroidia > Bacteroidales > Bacteroidaceae > Prevotella. The sequence goes on from JAFZSR010000101.1 coordinate 7,126, forward strand.
TCGTGATGCGCGCAACCTCGACCGACTTCAAGACGTGGGCCAAAGACAACGTATGGCAGCTGAAAGGTACCGACTATGGCTACGATGCCAACGACTTCCGCGATCCGCAGATCTTCATTGCAGACGACGGCCTTTACCACATGGTTATTGCCAGCAAGCTTCGCTTCGCCGAGTTTAAGTCGAGCGACATGAAGACGTGGGAGCACGTCGGTAGCTTCCCCATGATTTGGGACCGCATGTGCGAGTGCCCCGACATCTTCAAGATGGGCGACTGGTGGTACATCGTCTATAGCGAAGGTTACCGTGCCTCATGGAGCCGTAAGGTGAAGTACATGATGGCTCCCACCTTCGATGCCCTGAAGGCCTGCTTCAACGACCCGGGTGCCAACTGGCCAAAGGATGGCAAGGAAGGCGTGCTCGATAGCCGAGCTTTCTATGCCGCCAAGACTGCCTCCAACGGCACCGACCGCCTCATCTGGGGCTGGAGTCCCTATCGCACCGGCGCCACACTGCATGACAAGAACATCAACGTGGGCGCTGACGGCGAGCCCAACTGGAGTGGTGCCCTGATTTGCCACAAGATTATCCAGCATGCCGATGGCACACTTACCCTCGGTGCTGTCCCAGCTATGGCAACCAAATACAATCAGGCTGTTTCAGCCAACGTCATGGCCTCCAATGGCTACAGTAACGGAACTCTGAGTGGCGACGACGCATACGTGCTCTACAGCCGTCTCGGTACCTGCAACCATATTTCTTTCACCGTTAAGACCTCGAACAACTGGGACAAGTTCGGCATCTCCTTCGTCCGTGGCACCGACTCAAAGAAGTACTACACTATGGTTGTGAATCCTGAGTGGGAGGATGGTCGTAAGGTGAACTTCGAACAGGAGGGTGAAGAAGGTAAGGGCTTCGTTGAGGCCGCCGACGGCTATAACTTCGCTCGTCCTGCCGATAACGTGTACAACATCGACATTTACACCGACAATAGCGTTCTGACACTTTACATCAATGATGTCTGCGCCTACACCCAGCGCATCTACGGTATCCAGAAGAACTGTTGGAGCATCAACAACTACGGCGGCTCCATTACCGTCAGCGATGTCAAAGTCACCCAGCAGTAGTTGCAGTTAATACTCTTTCTGCTCGCCGCCTAAGCCTTCCCTCTCTCGGAGACTTTGGCGGCTTTTCATGAATAATCGTTCAATAATGCAGACAAATGTTACATTGAACGATTTCTTTTAGCCAATGAAACATCTTTTATCTCATAAACGGATAGTTCATCCTAATTTTGCAGTCGAAATAATTTAGTTACAAACCCTATAAAGAAAAAAGAATTATGAAGAAAGTATTTTTACTCTTGTGCCTTTTGGCAACAACCACCATCGCTACGGCTACTGATCTGTGGGAAGGTACGCACGCAGTAGATTGGTCAAACACGCTGACTATCGAGGCTGCTAAGTTTGCAGAAGCTCAGGTAGGCCAGAAGATCGTTATTGAATTCACCGACGCTACGGGAGAAGTCATCGAACTGCACTCGAATGGCGGCATGCTGCCTGGAACACGCTACGCTCACTTCCTCTATGCTGATCAGCACGAAACGGAAGTGTTCATCACCCCGGGCATGTTGGCCTGTCTGAAGGAGCACGGCATGGAGATTTGCGGCAAGGGCTTTACCGCTACCAAGGTATGGTATGGCGACGGCAAGGACAATGTTGATGGGAACACAGTCTGGACAGGCTTTTTTTGGATGGACGAATGGAGTACATTGGAGGTGGCCAAGACCTCATTCGATGGTATCAACTGGAGCGACTATAGGGCCATCCGCTTCTATTCAGAGGCTAACCGCACAGACTATGTTATCAATGTGCTCACAAAGTGGGGTGATGGCGGCAAGTTGGGCGACCAGACCACGATGACCATGACTAACGAGTATGCCGAACTCAGCCTTGAGGGCATTGATATGGCTGCAAAATTAGCTGACGTCGACAGGCTCATGGTTCAGTGCAACAAGGAAGGCGGCAATCCCTTCAACTTCACAGCCATCGTGCTCGTCATGAAAGAGAGTACGGGCATTGATGATATAAGAGGTCAGAAGGAAAATGTCTGTTGTGACTTCTACAACCTCGCTGGCCAGCGCGTGGTTAATCCCAGCAAAGGAATGTATATTGTAAATGGCAAAACGGTTTTCATCAAATAAAAGTTAGTAGTTAGTTTTTGGGTTAGTTAGTTGGTAAGGAAAAAGATTGCTTTTCAGGATAACATTTATAGCAATAATGATGCAGTGAACGATTATTTGCAGCAAATGAAACAGAAATGACAGCCTATTAACGAGAAATCCTGTAATTTTGCAGCAGATTTAATAACTAAAGACAAATGAACATGATGAAAAGTTGTTTAATGACACTGACAGCAGTAATGTATGGGGCATAAAACGAAATGGATAGGATGAGAGAGATCCGGAAAGAGCCGAAAAGCCTTTATTTATAGGGGATTCGAGAGATTGAGAGGTGAGAGGCCAGAAAAACGAAAGGGTTTACATTGCTTTACAACGGCTTTACATCGAGAGCCGGAAAAGAGGGCTTTTAGAGGGGTATTCTTTACATCGGGGTTTGCAGATCGTTGGATTTTGAGGCAATTTAAGGCTATTGTTGAGGCTGCCGGGAGGTGGCCATTATTTATGGCCTGAAACGGCGTTAGAACGGCTTTCTGAGGGCTTTCCGGGGCCGTCGTAATACGACAGCATACAGAACAGAAACGGAGTACGGCACGGGCAAACCGTGTCGCACACTGATGGGGAGTGATGTGCTCCCCTTTTTTATGGCAAAAAGTGGGTGGTTTTTCGAGAGGGGTTACAAAAGGGGTTACGGAGAGGGGTTACATTTTTGGTGTGAGAGGGGTTACAAAAGGGGTTACATTTTCCAAATTTTCGGGGGGGGTATCTGATAGGAAACTGCGTGGCTACCGCTTGCAAGTGGCGGTATTTGAAGTTTTAGAGGGGTGAAAATACCCTATTTTTTGAAGCAACACATTATTTATATATCGCGTGCGCGTGCCTGTTTATCAGGGTTTTGGCTATTTTGAGTGATGCCGGATGGGTGAAAATTGCGTGTGTGCGCCGTTGTGGGGGAACCCTGCGGAGAACCGCAGGGCACGGTGGCTGTGTCAGAAGAAGCGGGCGACGGATCCGAGGACTTCGAA